>CACWQH010000037.1 GCA_902762955.1 uncultured Lachnospiraceae bacterium | reverse complement strand
CTATGGAACAATTATATCATGGGCTTTACTAAGCCTATTGAACAAAGATTTATTAAGTTATCAAGGTACATTTGATGTATCTAAAATATATTATACGAGTGAGGTATACATATGAAGATAGAAGATTTTGCGGATATGGAACAGTTTGAAACCATCATGAGTAACTGGGCTAAGGCTACAGGACTTGCTACCGTTGCGGTAGGAGCTGACGGTAAATACATTTCAGATTGTTATAATTTTACTGATTTTTGTATAAAGCTTACCAGAGGCAGTGAAGAGGGCTGCAGGAGATGTGAGAAATGTGATGCGGAGGGACAAGGCGTTTATCATTGCCATGCAGGTCTGGTCGATTTTGGTATACCGCTTAAGCTGTATGATGGTACTGTTCTTGGCTCCGTTATCGGAGGGCAGGTTCTACCTGAAAATCCGGATGAAGATAAGTTCAGGCAGACCGCGAGAGAGCTTGGGATAGATGAGGATAAGTATATAGAGGCACTTGGCAAGGTTAATGTCAAGACTGAAGAGGAAATAACGGCTTCTGCAAATCTTCTCGGACAGGTTATGAATAACTTCATAAATGCGGAATACAATGCCAAATATAACGGAACAATAATCGAAAGTCTTACCGATGGTGTAAAGCAGTGTGAGGAGTATGTAGCCAACATCAAGAATAATACAAAAAATCTGGATGCTATACAAAGAAAGCAAAATATACTTGCACTCAATGCTTCCATAGAGGCGGCTCGTGCCGGTGAAGCAGGCAAGGGCTTTACGGTTGTTGCAAACGAAGTCGGAAAGCTTGCAAAAAGCTGTACAGAGCTCAACAAAGAGATTTCCAACAATGTAAACAGCATTTCAAATGTAATTAACGGCTTAACAGAACTTAAGTTCAACACAGCAAATTAAGAATTAAAAAAATTAAAGAATTTGAGGGCGGAAAATTGAATTTTCCGTCCTCTTTGCTTGCGAAAAAAATACATTAACATTATAATAGCATTTGTTAAATACATATTTTGATATTTTTATTATGATTTGAGAGGAAAAAATAAAGATGGTTAAAATATTTGAGACACATGCTCATTACGATGATGATGCCTTTGATGGTGACAGAGAAAAGCTGATAGATTCATTTAAAGAAAACGGCATCTACGCCGTTACCAATATCGGAGCGGATTTAAAGAGCTCCCAAAACACTTTGGAGCTTATAAAAAAATATGATTTTTTCTATGGTGCAGTCGGTGTGCATCCTTCTGATGTTGATTGCCTTGAAGAGATAGGGGACGATGAGAAAGCAATCAAGCTCCTTTTGGATATGGCAGAGTCGTCGGAAAGAGTAGTTGCCATAGGAGAGATTGGCCTTGATTATCACTATGAGGATACGGATAAGCCGCTCCAGGAAAAATGGTTTAGAAAGCAGCTTGGTCTTGCAAGAAGGCTTAAGCTTCCGGTAGTTATCCATAGCAGGGATGCGGCAGCAGATACCATAGATATAATGAAGGATGAAAAAGCCGGGGAGATTGGCGGAGTTATACACTGCTACTCGTACTCTGTGGAATCGGCAAAGATATTTTTAAATATGGGATTTTACATAGGAGTTGGCGGAGTCGTTACATTTAAAAACGGTAGAAAGCTGGTTGAGACGGTGGAATATACTCCTTTAGACAGGATTGTGCTTGAAACGGACAGTCCGTATCTTGCGCCACAGGATTATCGCGGCAAGAGAAACAGTTCGCTTTATATACCTTATGTGGCGAAAAAAATAGCTGAAATTAAAGGTGTATCCGTAGACGAGGTTTATGAGACAACCTGGAACAATGCTGTAAAAATGTATAAAATAAAGGAAGCAATATGGAAAAGTTAAGTAATCCACAGGTAACAATTGAAATAATCAAAAAATACAACTTTGCCTTTCAAAAAAGATTCGGACAAAATTTTTTGATAGACGGACATGTTATAGAGAAGATAATTAAGGCTGCTGATATAGGTAAGGAGGATGTTGTACTTGAGATAGGTCCGGGAATAGGGACTATGACACAGTATCTTGCTGAGGCGGCAGGTAAGGTTTACGCCGTTGAGATTGATAAGAACCTGCTTCCCATACTGGCTGATACACTGTCCGAATATGACAATGTTGAGGTTATAAATGAGGATATTCTTAAGCTTGACATAGAGGAGCTTGTCAAAGAGGAAAAGGGTAATCTTAAGGTGGTTGCCAATTTGCCTTACTATATAACAACTCCGATTATTATGGGACTTTTGGAAAATCATATACCGGCGAAGTCCATCACGGTTATGGTGCAAAAGGAGGTTGCCGAGCGTATTAAGGCGGGTCCCGGCAGCAAGGATTATGGTGCGCTTTCACTTGCGGTACAGTATTATGCCGAGCCTTATATAGCTGCAAATGTACCGCCTAATTGCTTTATGCCAAGACCAAATGTAGGTTCCGCTGTTATAAGATTAACTAACTGGGACAATCCTCCGGTTAGTGTAAGAGATGAAAAGCTTATGTTTAAGCTTATAAGAGCATCCTTTAACCAAAGGAGAAAAACCCTGCAAAACGGAATCAACAATTCGCCTGAGCTTTCCTTTACGAAGGAGCAGGTGGCGGAAGCGTTAATTAAGCTTGGTAAAAATGAAAATATAAGAGGTGAAGCACTTACTCTTTCGGAGTTTGCAAAATTAAGTGATTTACTTTAGGAAAAATAAGTAAAAGCATGTGGTTTATCGGGTATAAATGGTCAAGCCTTCGCATATATTATATATATGTTTAAGAAAAAAGTGAGGAAGGATTATGCGAAAGGGAAGATGTGTATCATATATATACCGGTATAGAAACAATGAAAGATGTGAAAATGCGGGCTTTATCAAGATTCAGTGTGTATCAAACGGAAATGAAAATCAGGCAAGAATCCAGATAGGACTCAAGCTTTATAAAAAGATGGAATGTAAATGTGAGGTGTATCTTCTTCATGGCAATTCGGGAAGACTTCTTACCGAGATGAATTTTTGTGCAAGAGAAAGAGACACCATTATGAAGCGGATGTTTGTACCGTGGGATAATCCGCTTGGAGATTTCGTATCACTTGATGAGTATTCGGGATTATTCTTTTTGTGTGATGACGGAGAACAGCTTCTCGGGGTATGGGACAACAAGTATATAAGCCCTGAAGATATTATAATTTCAAAAACTGAAAGACTTGATAAAAAAGAAGAAAAAAAGATTGAAGAAAAAAAGATTAAGGCAGAAGAAAAAGCAGATAATAGCGTTGTTGATAAAATACCAACCATTAAGCTTGAAAATGAATATAGTGATGCCTGTGAAGAGATGCTCAACACCTATCCAAAGCTTGCTCTTTTTGCAGACAGCCAGATAACAGAGTGTGTGAAAATTGAGCCGCAGGATATAGGAAAGCTTCATATGAACAACTGGAAGCTTGGAGAAAACAGTTTTTTATCCCATGGCTTTTATCAATATAGATATATTATGCTTGGAAAAGTAAAATTAAATAATGATGAGGAAAAGGTTGTTATCGGAGTTCCGGGAGTATTTTCCAATAAGGAAAGATACCTTGCCAATATGTTCGGATTCGGGAACTTTGTACCTGTAAAAAAAGACAGACTGCTCACAGGCAAGTTCGGTTACTGGATATCCGAGGTATCAAGGGCGTAAAGATCAAGGTAGATATCCTTACCGTTTACATTTGCACGCATTTCACCGGAGGCGGTTTTGGTAAAGCCGAGTCTTTGAGCAAGCTTGATGGAAGGCTCATTGTCCGGTGCTATATGGGCGACGATCATACCGATACCATAATGGTTTTTCATGATAAGTATTCCGTTATAGCAGGCTTCATAGGCAAAACCACGGCTTTGATACAGCAGGTCGAGCTTGTAGCCTATCTCGGCATAACGACCCATTTTTCCCTGCTTTATATTGTAATTAACCGAGCCTATAATTCTGTCAGGACGGTGAGATGAATATATGTAATATCTCAAAAAATTTCCTCCGAGATATGCATTATATTCCTTTATCAGATGGTTGATATGATAGTCCTTCGTGTAAAAGCCTGCCGGACGGGTTGGTTCAAATCTGTCAAAAATAATCCGGTTTCTTTTATAGAGGTCTAAAACCTCGCCGGCTCTTAGTTCATTTTCAACCTTAAGTATGAGATTTTCGGTGTACAAAACGGAAGGACCTATCATAATGAACTCCTTAAAATTATTTAAAATGATTATATAATGTAAAATATTCAAAATCAACCGTGTAAGTTAAATCGAATTATAAAATATATCATGGAAATAATTAAGATAGCAGATAATGTTTGACTCCGGAAAACATAAGATAGTCTAAAAAGGATTAAGGCTTATAAATAATACAGAAGATTAAGGATGGAAGGTAGTATGGATGAGGATATAAAGTACATGAAGCAGGCAGTCAGGCTTGCAAAAAAGGCGGCGGCAAATGGTGATGTGCCTATAGGCTGCGTGATAGTGCATGAGGGGAAGATAATAGCCAGAGGATATAATCGAAGAAATGCGGACAAGACCACCCTTGCTCACGCAGAGATACTTGCAATTAAAAAGGCATCAAAGGTAATCGGAGACTGGAGGCTTGAGGACTGCACCATTTATATTACTCTTGAACCCTGTCAGATGTGTGCGGGAGCAATCGTTCAGGCGCGTATACCAAGATGTGTTATCGGCTGCATGAATCCAAAGGCCGGCTGCGCCGGATCTGTCTTAAATATTCTTGACATTAAGGATTTTAATCATCAGGTTGAGATAAAAAAAGGCGTGCTTGAAGAAGAATGTTCAGCTATGATGAAGGATTTTTTTGCAAGGTTAAGGGCTGATAAGAAAAAAGAACAGAACTAAAGGATAGAACTATAGTATAGAACTAAAGGATAGAAGAACAAAACGTGATTTTTCTTGACTTAGGGCGTGATTTTCTATATACTATTATAGATGTTCTATATTTTATTATAGAAAAATCGGGATTTACCGATAGCCCGTTTTATTTGGTGTCCGGTTTATCCACATAAAAATGTTATAAAATTTCCGTGCAGCTGGGGAGTTAGCGGTGCCCTGTACCTGCAATCCGCTACAGCAGGAGTGATGGTTGACCTAGGGGTGTTTTCTTGTGAGGCTGCCCTTGGTAAGTGGCGTTGATGTTTGGGTCTTGCGCGACAGGAACCTGTGAACCGTGTCAGGTCGGGAACGAAGCAGCACTAAGCAGGACCTTCTGTGTGCCGCGAGGCAGCCTGGGCTGAGTTAACTGCTAAGGTAACGCTTATGAGAGCATCACGAAGTCAGCCGCACGGTATAATTTATAATATTATTAATGTGATTATAAAATGTAATCTGCATTATATGGGTTGATTGGGTTTATATGTTATTAAGCTGAAAAATTGAAGGTCGTATTTATTTACGTATGAGGAGGTTACTATGAATAATGAAAAAAGCCGTATCAGCCGTTCGCTGTTGACAGCGATTACGATTCCTGATTGTTTGATACTTGCAGCATATCTTCTGGAGGTTATAAAGGGTGAGCGTACTATGGGATACTATAGCGTCCTTGCCGTTCTGATACTTGTACCTCTTAATATTTCCTGGATTTCCTATAAATCAAATCCGGAGGCAGATGCCTGTCGTTATATAGCAGTACTTGGATATATTACCATGTATACGATGGTATTATTTACAGGTGATACTGCGATGGTAAGTATGTACATAATTATACCTATGAGTTATCTTATAGTTTGTGCAGATCCGAAGCTTCTTATGTTTTCAACGATTTATTCTATATTATCAAATGCTGCTTCGGTTACATATAAGGCGGTTGGCAAAGGTCTTACAAGTGCAGACGACATAGCGGATTATGAGATTCAGATTCTTGCAATATCTATATTTATGATATTCCTTTACAAATCGACCAAGCTTCAAAAACAGACAAATGATGCAAGGATGACAAAGGTTGTCGAGCAGGAAAAACAGGCAGAGACTACACTTAATCATATCCTTCAGGTAGCAGACAATGTTACAAAAGAGACACAGTCTGTTCTTTCTATGGTAAATGAAGTATCTGATTCTTCCAATATCACTGCAAATAATATGGAGGAAATCACAACAGGTACAGGTCAGACTGCAGATTCCATACAGGAACAGCTTTCACAGACAGAACAGATCCAGAGCATAATTGAAGAAGTCAACAGTGCTGCTGAAAATATGCAGATTATGATTAAGGATAGCTATAAGAACATCGAAACCGGTGTAAACAACATGGATACCCTTACAGAAAGTGCATCCTATGTTGAGCAGATTAATAAAGACTTAAATAATGAAATGTCAGCTCTTGTTGAGGATGCTAATCAGGCACAAAATATTATTCAGATTATTCAGGATATAGCAAGCCAGACCAATCTTCTTGCGCTTAATGCTTCCATAGAAGCAGCACGTGCAGGAGAGACAGGAAGAGGCTTTGCGGTTGTAGCGGATGAAATCGGTAATCTTGCCCAGCAGACTGCTGATGCAACAGAAAATATCGCCGATCTGCTTACCCGCCTTACAGATGGTGCAAATGCAGCAAGTGCTGCGGTAGACAATGCTGTTGAGGCAGGAAGCAATCAGAACAGCCTCATCTTAAGTACACGCATGACCTTTGAGCAGATTAGAGACACCATATCTGATGTAGCAGACAATGCAAAGCAGGAATCCGAATCCATCGAAAACCTTCTTGCTGTAAATACAGAGCTTGTATCCAGCGTAGAAACCATCTCCGCAATAAGCGAAGAGGTTACTGCAACCAGTCAGCAGGCTCATGAAATGGCTCAGAAAAATGTACAGCTTTCAGACAACATGAAGTCAAGCATAGAAAGACTTTCAGCATCGGTTAACGAACTCAAGTAAATCTCACATAAGGGGTCGGCAGGATATGGGTGTAACTGCCGGAGTAAGTTTACTTAAGGGTGCTCATCATATATCAGGTCTTCAAAGGACACGCTCTCGCTCAGTTATCGACGCAGGCTCACTAACCTCAAAGAAATAAGGATGTTAACTGCTATTGCATAAATGCAAGCAGTCAACATCCTTATTTCTTTTCGCTAAGTGAACGCGTCTCTAAACGGTCCTTCTTAAGACCTATATATGATATCGCACCCATTTGGTTTATTTACCGGCAGCTACACCCATATCCTGCCGACACGCTACGCGTGATGAAACAATATTTACATATTTGTTGTGGTATTCATATGGGGTTTAGAGTTCGCCAAGAAGCTTCTTAATGCTTACAAGTTTTACGCATAAGACGAAGATTTTGGAAGCCTCAAGCATTTCCTCCGGAGTTGGGTAGGAAGGTGCTATACGTATGTTGGAATCCTGAGGGTCCTTGCCATATGGGTAGGTTGCACCTGCTCCGGTAAGAACTACGCCTAAATCCTTACACATTTTTACGATCGCTTTTGCACAGCCCGGCATTGCATCAAAGGATATAAAGTAGCCGCCACGAGGTTTAATCCATGAGCCGATTTCAAGTCCTTCGAGTTCATTTTCAAGGGTAGTTAAAACTGCTTCAAACTTCGGACGAAGCAATTCACCGTGAAGCTTCATATGGGCTTTTAGTCCATTAATGTCTTTGAAAAATCTTACATGACGAAGCTGATTTATCTTGTCGTGACCGATGGTTTGAACGGTCATATATTTCTTTATGTATTCTATGTTGGTAAGGGAGGTAGCTATTGCCGATACACCCGAACCAGGGAAGCTTATCTTAGAGGTTGATGAGAAGATGTAAACCATATCCGGATTACCTGCCTTCTCACATTCGGTAAGGATATTAAGTATCTCATCCTGAGTGTCCTCATAGAGATGATGGATGCAGTAAGCATTGTCCCAGTAAATTCTGAAATCCTCTGCTGCAGGCTTAAGGCTTGCGAAACGTCTTACAACCTCGTCTGAATAGGAGATTCCGGTAGGATTTGAGTACTTTGGCACACACCAGATACCCTTTACGGCAGGATCGTTATTAACATACTCTTCAACCATATCCATATCAGGACCATCTGAACCGAGTGGAACATTGATCATTTCAATTCCAAATACCTCTGTAATCTTGAAATGTCTGTCATAGCCCGGGACAGGACATAAGAATTTAACCTTGTCTAATTTGCACCAAGGTGTAGAACCGTTAACTCCAAAGGTCATGGAACGTGAAACTGTATCATACATAATATTAAGACTTGAGTTACCGCAAACGATAACATTGTCCTTTTCAACACCCATCATACCTGCCATGAGTCTTCGGCATTCGCCGATTCCGTCAAGGTCACCGTAGTTTCTGGTGTCGTTACCCAAAACGGTATTCATGTCAGATGAGCTGTTAATTACATCAAGCATAGGCATGGCAAGTGCAAGCTGCGACTGACCCGGTTTTCCCCTTGCCATATTGAGAGAAAGACCTTTTGCCTCTTCGACTTTATATTGCTCTTCAAGAGCATTTTTTAAAGATAAAAGTTCATCTTTGCTCATTTCCTTATAAGCTTTCATAGTCACAATCTCCTTTTTCACATTTATACATATGTCATACAATATGATAACCGATTTCAAGGATAATTTCCATAGGAATTTGAAGAAAAAATACCTTATTTGTCAAAAATAAAACGAATTATGCAAAATGCATTAATGTTTTTGAAAATATTTGTATAATATAATAGTATGCGAAATGATTTAAAGGTTGTAATTTTGGCAATTAGATGTTACAATATATGATAATAATGCGATAGGTAGCGTTAAATATACGGATTTAAGAGGACTTGGCTATGAATTATTCAGAAGTAATTGAATATGTAAAAAAGATGACTGCTGAAAATGGACGTCCTTCCAACTATCCTTTCAGGAGCAGATATGAGCATACAATGCGCGTATATAGATGGGCTATAAAGCTTCAGGCTAAACTTGGCGGTGATATAGATATTATTGCACTTGCAGCGTTACTTCATGACATAGGTTGGGATAGTGAGAGACCACATGAAGAGGTCGGAGCAGAGCTTGCAGTGGATTTTCTTGATGAGCTTGGTGTAGAGCCTGAGATTATCAAAAGAGTTGGCGAGATAATCATGATACATGAGGACAAGGATACTGAGGCAGAGCTTTCGCTTGAGTGTAAGATTGTTATGGATGCCGATTTGCTTGATGAGGTTGGTGCAGTAAGTGTTATATGGGATTCCATGGCAACGGCATGTGAGGACGAGCCAAGCTATAAGAAAGCATATTACAGAATTAAAAACTACTATAGAATAAATAAACCAAAGATAAGAAGATGTAAGACGGATGCTGCAAGAGCGGAGTATACTAAACGTATGCAGCTTTTGGAGTCATATATCAATCAGCTTGAAAAGGAATTATTTTAAATTAGATATTTATTGGCGTGTGTATTGACAGATGTCTGTACACACGCTTTTTTTCTCTTTACATCACCCGTGCGGATAGTATCAGTCACTTTTTTTGAAACAAATCAGATACATTTACGGATTATATTGGGCGTATAAAATATTTTAAATTATATTAAAAAGGTGGGTTTTGTCATGGGTAGGTTCTTTCGAAAAATTGTAGTATTATGTGTGGTATTGCTGTTGATTTTGAATTTTACAGCCTGCGGTAAAAAGAATGGCAAGATATCAGAATACGGAAATCAGGATAGTACTGTTTTGGATAAAGACAAAGAAAATGATACTGCAGATAGTAACATATCTGAGGATATCGGAAGCCTTTCGGATAAGCTTGGAACAGAAAGAATTGAGTGGCAGGATAGCTTTGACGGTGGAGGAGTTAATTATAAATTCAATATTATGTATGATGTGCCCGATATGGAGCATGTTCCGATATATAAATTTGTGACTCTTAAAGATTCAGAAGCAAGAGAAAAGGATATTTTGAATAATCTGTTTGGAGACGATTATTCAGAGGTCCATAAAGAAATGGATAATGAAGACTCCGATTTGGCAAATGCAATCCATCATTATCTGATTGACAATGCAAGCAAATATATTCTTGGACATGAGCCGACCGGTGACGAGATTTATTCGGATTCTGCTTTTTATAATTCATGGGTGGATTACAGTGGTTTTTATCTTCATACCTACGAGGGCGTTTATCAGGGAAAAGAATATTATGTGTTTTTTGGAAAACATACGAATTCAAGCTATGTGTATTTTGCTTTTCTGCCAAAAAACATATCTGAATTTATGGAGGATGACAGGATAAGCTTCAGTATTCAGGGCTTTTCAGGAAATGCTTACAATATGGAAAATGAAAGTATGGATATAAAAGAGGATTTAAAGAAACAGGCAGAGGATTTCATAGAAAGCAATCTTTATGAAAGCAGGGAAATCATGGATGAGGGTGTGGAAATATATTATTATAATGAAATTGATAAAGCAAATTCTGAAATAATAGGCATTGATGGATATGCGTTTAATGTCGGCAGAGAAAACATTTTTAATAAAGAATTGACTGTTCAATATAATTATTCCTATGGAGAAGAAACGATGGAAGACTTGGATTATATAGAGGTATCTTCAAAGGGTATAAATATAGTAAGCATGATACTTTTATATGAGAGCACAGAACAGGTTACAACTGATACCGCATTGCTTGATGAGGAGAGCATAAAGGAGATGTTTATTGAAGCATTAAAAAATAATGCTGATTTTTATAACAGGGGAATCAGACGTGTAAGCTTTGACCATCTGGAATTTGAATACTTTCCGATACCTAATCCTGAAAATGAAAATGAGGCAAGTGTAATCCCTGTATGGCACATCAGTGCGGGTACGTTAGGTCTGGAGGTAATAATAAATGCGGTTGATGGTTCGATTGTTTATATGAGTGAATAGTATTTATGAAACATATTTAATACATTTATGTTTTATGCTTGAATCATAATAAAATTATTATCAAGAGGTATGAATTTGTTTATGAAAAATCTATTTCAAAAAATAACATTATCAGTTTTAATTATATCACTAATTATTTCTTTGTCTGCCTGCGGTAAGAAAAGTGAGAATATATCCGACTACGGAACCGAAGCGGTTGCATCGCAGGAGGATGCAGACAGCGAAGAAGTAAAAGCAAACGAGTTTGGAAGCTTATCCGATAAGCTAGAAACAGAAAAGATTGATTGGCAGGAAAGCTTTGAGGTCGGTGGAACAAAGTTTAATGTGAAAATTAATTATGATGTACCGGATGTCGGAAGTATTCCAATATATACCATAGAAGCTGTATCTGATATGCAAAAAAGGGAAAAAGATATACTGGATACTCTGTTTGGAAATGATTATGAAGAGGTTCATGAGGAGCTTATATTTGGAGATAAGGATGTTTTCGCACCGGATTATCCTCTAAAGTCACATCTTTACACAGAGTATTATATATATAGCGGAGATACAATTGATCCTGATGTAACTGAAGAAACGGTTAATTCATGGACAAGCTTCAATGGCTTTGATCTTCACACCTATAAGGGCACTTATGAGAATAAAGAGTATTATATTATTTTTTCAATGAATCCTGAAGCATATATATTTGTAATGACGCTTCTTCCTGTAGACATAAAGGAATTTATGGAGGATGATTCTGTTATGGAGTATTACGAATATTACGGAATGGAATTTATGGAAGATGAATATGGCGGACATTCGGAGTTAAAGGATGATTCTTCAAATGTATGTATAAAAAATAGGGATAAATTACTTGACGAAGCAGCCGGCTTTTTAAATGAAAAGCTGGATGCATTTGGCACTGTAGCGCTTCTTGCCCAAGTTTTTAATATTGAAGATACGCCTGAATCTTCAAGTATAGAAATTGAAAATGTATCGCCTGATAAGGTCGACGCAATAATTGCCCAGTTAGAGTTTGTAAAAGAGGATGGCAGTAAATACTTTGATGGATATCCGTTTTTTGTTAATAGAGAATCATACGGTTTACCGTTTCTTTTTACCGGTTCCGGTTTGGAAGAAAAGGATTCCATGACCGGAGGCTATGGCTATAAGGAATATTGGATTGATATATGCTCAGAGGGAATTGTTTATGCCAGACTGGATGCAGGCTTTTACTATGCAGAGCCATCCGTAAATGATACAGCGCTGCTTGATTTTGAAGCAATAAAGGAGTCCTTAAGGGAAAATATAAAGCAAAGCTTTGATACTTCAAAATGCAGTGTATCTGTCGTAAACTTTAATACGCTTGATTTTGTTTACTATCCTGTAAGCAATCCTGATAAACAAAATGAATTTACCTTTGTACCGGCTTGGGATTTTTCGATGTCACCTTATAAAATAAGAGTTGTAATAAATGCAGTTGACGGCTCGCTTTTATATATGAGTGAATAGTATTTATGAAGCATATTAAAGGCACTTATTGTTTGTACTAAAAATACAAAATAATTATAGTCAAGAGGTAAGTATTTGTTATGAAAAAAAACATATCAAAAAAACTATATAAAAAAATTACATTATCAATTTTAAGTATAACGCTTATTATTTCCTTGTCTGCCTGCGGTAAGAAAAGTGAGGATATATCTGATTATGGTAATCAAAACAAGGCAACTAACAGTGATGTTGCGGATGACGTATCGGGTTATGGAAGCTTAAGGGATAAGCTTGGGACAGATACAATAAACTGGCAGGAGACTGTGAGTGCAGGTGGTATAGATTATAAATTTAATATTGTGTATGATGTGCCTGATATGGAGAATGTACCGGTTTATATTATTATGCTTATTTCTGACATAGATAAAAGGGAGAAGGAGCTTGTCGAAAATATTTTTAAAGATGGTTTTGAGGAGGTTCATGAGATATCAAAGGATGAAGAAAGTGATGTTGCCGATGTGATTTTTTCAAACTGGTACAACGAAAGTGAACTCGGACGTGTGGAAAATACCGATGCTTATATAGATTATGAGGAGGCAGTGAAGGATGAGGATTTCTTTAACTCATGGAATAAATACGGAAATTTTTCACTTCATACCTATAAAGGTATGTACGAGGGAACAGAATACTATGCAGTATTTTCAAGATATGAGGATGGCAATTATATAGTATTAAGACTTATAAAGGATAATATATCTGATTTTATGGGAAATGACGATATAATTGGCTATACCTATTATAGCAACAATGTAATTCCTCAGTATCTTAATTCTGTAGTCTATAAGGATGAAGATAATGCTGCCTTTAATGAAAAGGAACAGCTTGCCGATAAGGCGATATCCTTTTTGAATAATTCTTTGGGTTCTGATTATTATATTGCCGATACGACAGATGATTTGGCATTTTACGGATATACAAATGACGGGTTATATGGTACGGATATTATTGAGCTTAATGGATACAGATTAGAGTTAAAAAATAAGGTGCTTGAAAATGGAAACTATGAAGGGACAAAGCTTTTTGGTTATTTCCGCTCGCATGAATCGGAATGTATTGAGATATCTTCAAAGGGAATTATATATATGTGTATAGGAATGCTTTATGAAGACCTGAAGGAAAAATCGTCTGATACCAATATGCTTAGCTTTGAAAGCATAAAAAATGTTGTAAAAAACACTCTGGAAAATGAAATTGATGTAAGCAGGATAAGTATTAATCATATAAATATTGATAAAATAGCGCTTAGGTACTATCCGGTTGTAAATCCGGATAATGAAAGTGAATTCACGCTTATTCCGGTCTGGTGGCTACATTCAAGTACAAAATCTTTTGGAATTACAATAAATGCAGTTGATGGTTCAGTTGTGAGTATAAATTACTGATATATTTATTTTTTATGTTTAAAATATAAAGCATTATGGAGTGATGAATACCCCGTAATATTCATCCCCCTGTATTATATAGTAATTATAAGCTTCTTTGGAATTATTCTTATTATCACTATATGTGATTATATCTGTTTCATCATCACTCTCCGAAGGAAGAAGGATATGATAATTATTTATGACATCATCGCTTATGGCAGATGACGGAATTTGTTTTGCAGTGTTTTTTATGGCAGGAAGATATGTGGTATAGTCTTCCTTTCCGGTTGCGATTGCACAAAGGAGTTCACCATTTTCATCAATTATAACCTTATGGCTTTCGGTATTGTCATATCTGGTATAAGTAATTTCCCAGTAAACAGCGGCATATATACCAAAGGTTGTATCAAGTGCCTTATACGGAGTAGCTTTCCAGGTATACCAATTTTGGTATTCGGAGCTTAGCTTTTCAGGATAAAGACCGGCATTATAAAGTGCTAATATACTTTCTGAGGAAAGAATATAAGCCTCATAATCAGATATAGTACATTCGTCTGTTGATGCGGGAGATATATTACTTTCCCAACTGTTGGTTATAAGCTGTAATCGCTGATATGCTGAAAGCTGTCTAGAAGCACTTTTTACCACTGCCACAGAAGGACCGGAATAGTATTCCGTTGGTACGACATTTACCTTATCTATATTTTGATTCATACGGCTGTTAAGTAAAAGCTTAGGTATATAAACTGACGCGCAGGCAGATATTATACATAAAGCTATTACAAGTATGTTGATTAAGTTATTTCTTCGATTAACAGTTATTTTAGATTTTTCTTCATTGTTTTTCATAGCCTGTCCTCATACATATTTTATTATAAAGCTTAATTACAATATACTATTCGTTATTATTTTTGCCATTAACTTCTTCAGATAATTTAAAGCATATATTAAAGGTTGTTCCGACATTAGGGGTACTTTCAATTTTCATAACAGCCTCATGTTTATTTAATATAAGGCTTGCAAGGGAAAGACCAAGACCGGCACCGCCTTTTTTTCTCGAACGGGATTTGTCGACCATATAAAATTCGTCACATATCCGATTCAAATCCTTTTCTTTTATTCCGACACCGAAATCCTGAACGGTAAAGTAGTATAAATTGTCTTTTTTATTTCCTTTAAATATAACCTCGCTTCCTTTGGAGGAGGCTTTCCTTGCATTATCTATCAGGTTGATAAAAACGGTTTTTAAAAGTTCTCTGTCGCCTGCGATTATGCCTTGTTCAAAGTCATGCTTTAAGGTTATGCCGTCTGTCAAAAGAAGTGGCTTTACGCTGTTTACTATATCATTTCCCAAGGATACGGCAGGTATTGGTTTTTTTTCAATGGCGTTTGACTTAAGGTAGATTAAATCAAATAGCTTCATAGACATATCTTCAAGTCGTTTGCCCTCGGAAAAGATATAGTTTAGAGCTGTAAGCCTTTCTTTCTCTGAAAGCTCCATAGAGCGCAGGGTATCCGCATAGCCGATGATGGCAGTCATAGGTGTTTTTATCTCATGAGTAAAGTCAGCTACAAACTGGTCGCGACGTTTAATCATATCATTTAATTCGCCTATGTGTGTTTCAACGGAGTCCGCCATCTGATTAAATTTATCTGACAAAAGAGCGACCTCATCGTGCCCTTTTATATCGCTTCTTTCACTATAGCTGCCTTTGGCAAAAGCATCCGTAACCTTATTTAGCTTTTCCAGCGGTCTGGTAAGGAAGTAGCTTATAATATAAATAATTAAGGTGGCAAATGTAAGGATGATAAGAGAGAGGCTTCGGTAATCATTTATACTTTTTTTGACAAACCGCTTAAGACCGGTTATATCTCTTCTGGTTATGATGTTGAGGATACCCTTGTCTATTTTACAAAAGGAGGCTATATAGATGAAAAGCTTTCCGTCCTCTTCGGTTATAATATAGTTTTTAATATTATTATCCACCTGTAATATCAAATCATCGGGGATAATTATATTTTCCTCGCTGGAAAATACCTGATTACCCGAATATAGTATTATGAGGTCGGAGGTATCGCTCATCATTCCGGCATATACCTGTCCGGATATGGAAGCAAGCTCACTGTCCAAATCATATCTTGGACTGTTGATTACCGAAAGCAGCGAATATTCAATTGAAGCTTCGGCAAGGTTGTTTTCCAAAACAGCATTTTCAATCTGGGTATCAAGAGCAAGCTCATAGCTTCTCTTTAGTATGACATATCCCACTGCAAGCAAAACAGCCGATAACAAAAGCATATTAATGATAAGTACTTTATATCTGAATTTCATTTTTATTTCCTTTATTCTGCCAGACGATAGCCGGCGTTATAAATGGTTTTAAGGTCATTTTTTAAGGCAAGCTTTTTTCTTAGTCTCTGTATGTGAAGGTCGAGAGTTCTGGTTTCGGAAAGCTCATCGCTGTAGATAAGCTCAGGCCATACCAGCTCATACAGTCTGTCACGGAACAGAGTGATATTTTTATTTCTGATAAATACAACCAAAAGCTCAAATTCTTTAGGAGTAAGCGAAATGGCAGTATCTCCTTTTTTTACGATGTGATTATCCGTATCAACGGTTATGTCCTTGAAGGTCAGTACGCTTTCTGTCTTGTTATATCGTCTTAAGACGATATTGATACGGGCAAGAAGCTCGACTATCTCAAAGGGCTTTACCAGATAATCCTCGGCACCGGAGGTAAGACCTTTAATTCTGTCATCAAGGGAAGCCTTGGCGGTTATAAAAATAACCGGAATATTCATAGGTCTTATATATTCCATCAGCTCGTAGCCGTTAATCTTAGGAAGCATGATGTCAAGAAGTATAAGATCAAAATTATTGGTTTCGAGCATATCGGCTGCACTTTCACCGTCATAAAGAGCAGTGCAGTTATAGCCTGCACGGGTAAGGTTCATCACAATTAAATCCGATATTGGCTTTTCATCCTCAACTATAAGTATCTTTAACATAAAACTTACTCCTTATCTGCCCCGAGCATATGCGAGGGGAGCCCCTCGCGGCTTTGAGCGAGTTCAAAAAAATCCGTTTAGGATTTTCTCCTTTTTGTATAAGTCTGCGTAGGAAAATAATAGTTTTATTTGCTGACTTATCTTAATTTAAAAATCAGGCTGCAGTCTTACATGCATATTATAACCCAATATCCATATTAAAGTTAAGATGTATCTAAAATGTTTCATATTTTTTGAAACAATTTTGATACAAAGAGGTAATATCATAAGGTTGTTTGTAAGAGAAGACAAGTGCACACTGTCACAAAGATTTATTATATAAGGACGAAAAAATTATGAAAAAAATATCCTTAATTATTTTTCTTTTAAATATATGTATTCTTTCCGGTTGTACTAACCAAAGTAATGAGGAGCTTGTACCTCCGCAGGATAAAAGCTACACGCCGGTAATTCATAATACGGACTATGTGATAAAGCAGGATGTTACGCCGAGTGCAGAGCTTAAGCTTAGTCTTTTGGATTATGAGGAAACCGGATACAGAATAAGTCAGAGTGAGTGGAACCGGATAAACGGACAATATATGCTTACCGTGGATAAGGTATGGGTTAAAGCCGGTGATGAGATAAAAGCAGGTGAGCTGCTCATTTCATTTTCTTCGAAGGAACTTGATGATAAGCTCAAGAGCTATGAGGATAAAAAAGCCGAAGACCTTCTTGCGATTGACCATTATAATCGATTGGCAGGGATAGATACATCTTATGATTACAAGTCCGATATAGAGCTTTTAAATCAGGATATAACCATTGCGGATGCTTATATATCCGATATTAATTCTCTGTATGATGAGATAAATATAAAAGCTACATCTGATGGTATTGTCAGCTTTGTAAGTCCGTATCTTTCTGACGGATATATTATCACTGGTGAGGTGCTTATCAAGGCATCGTCAAACAGTAAGGAATATGTCTGTGAAACCACGGAAGACCTTGGGCTTAATGTGGGGGATGTCTTTAATGTCGAAAATGATATGACGGCATATGAGCTTTGTATAAAGGATATTGTTTTTGACGAAGGAAAGACAAAAATATATTTTGAACCCTTACCCGGAAGTGAGAGCGTCCTTTCGGAAAATAATCTGACCTTAATCATAAAAAAACCGGAGATTAAGGGTGCACTTTGTGTTAAGTCACAGGCGGTATTTGAGGAGGACGGACATTACTTTGCTTACAGATATAAGGAGGATGGATTAAGAGAAGCGGTTGAGGTTACGATTGGCGATTATGTGGATGATTATGTGGTTATAACATCGGGACTTTCAGCAGGTGATGAGGTAGAGCTATGGGATTAGGACGATTTAAGAACAATAAAATACCCGGATTTTTGTCCTGCCTGATTATCCTTTCCCTTGGCATAACAGGCTGTGGTACTAAAAAAACAGAAGAGGCTCCGGAGCTTTTGGAGCCTGCTTCGGAGGTTACATTTATTCGCCCTGTTTCGTATAAATATGTATCGAATCCGGAATGCCTCATGGGAGTTGTTGTGCCGGATAGCAGCTATGTGATAAGCGAAAAGAGCGTGCTTATAAAAAGCATAGAGGTTAATATCGGTGACAGTGTGAGTAAGGGAGACATAGTTGCCTATGGTGAGGTTTCGGTTTATGAGGACGAGATAAAAAGAAAGGAAGAGGAGTTAAGTCAGCTTGAGGCAACGAAAAAAAATGAAAGCATTATAGCTGATGAAAAAATAAAACAGCTTGGATATAAAAAGGCAGCAGCGGAACATGTGGGTAATACGGAAAATGTATCCGAATTTGATAAGGAAATCAGTATAGAAAATGAAAATAAAAGATATAGTGAAGCCTTAAAAAATGCAGCCATAGAGGAGCTTTCCTCAGATATAAAAAAATTAAAGGAGGAGAAGGAAAAGCTGGTATTTACCGCTACCTCGGACGGAAGGGTTACATTTATAAAGGATTTGTCCGCTACACCGACAGCAGGAGTAAATGAGGCTATTGTTGTTATATCCGACTTTGATGATTATTATATAGAGGTTCCGAAGCTTACCATAGATAAATATAAATTCAAGAACTACACCGAAAAGTATGCTTATATAGACGGCAAAAGGGCCGGTATTTCCGAGTATGAGTATAGCAGTGAGGAGGTAAGCTATGCCACGTCAAACAAAACCTATCCCTGTATGAGATTTAAGCCTGACGATGAAAGCTTAAGCGAAAGCTTAAATGTGGGAGACAATCTTTTACTTTACTTTGAAAAAAATGAAGCAAGGAAGGTTTTGGCTGTCGGACTTGATTCGGTAAATAAGGATGAATCGGGAGCCTTTGTATATGTGTGTGAGGATAAGAATGATAATAATTTTGAGCTTATAAAAAGGTATATAAAAACAGGAGCAGAGGGAAGCCATTACATCGAGGTAACAGAAGGACTGTCCGAGGGTGAACTGGTATATTATTCGTCCGATTCGGTGGTGCCTCTTTCATACAGTGAGGAAACCGTGATAAGAGGTGAGTATAAGGAAAGCTATAAAACGGATATCGTGGTGATGTCTGACAATGATGTGAGTGTGATTGCGGCAAAGGATGGCGGAGTTATATCGGACATTTACGCAAGTGTAGGTGATGAGGTAGATAAGGATAGTCAGGTCTGCCTTATCGATACACAGGCAGGACAGGCGAGACTTACGGAATTAAAGATGCTTATGTCGAGTGCGGATACCGAGCACGACAAGGCGGTAAAGGAATTTGACGAAAGAGAAAAAGCTTTAAATGAAGAGCTTGCTTTATATGCAGGCATGGAGGCACCGGTTGCATCGGAAACAGATGCACTGGAGGATTATCTTTATAAGGATGAGGAGATAAAAAGTGAGCTTGCCGTACTTTCAACCGAAAGAGCCATAGAGGCATCCGCGTATGAGAGTAATAAAAAATTGCTTAATGATGAATACGTTGCTCTTAATAATATGAATAACGGAAGCGGAGGAAACATTTGCTGTGCCACCAGTGAGGGAAAGATAGGATATATAAATGTATCAAAATCGGATATCGTAAATAAAGGTGATTTTATCTACTCCGTAGTAAGACCTACGGGAGATATTTATAAGGTAATGATAAGCAGCTCCGTTATGTCTAATCAGGATGGAGTATCAGCAGCCTTGGGCAGCAGGGTGAGTCTTTATATCGACGGAAAAAAATATGAAACTACATGTGCGGGAAAAAACGGATACAACGGAAGATATTATATTTTTACCGGAGGTGATAAGCAGTATGCAGCTTATATGACACCTTATAAAAGCGGTACGAATGAACAATTTTTTATAAGGCTGGATGATGATACTGCCGGTGAAATTGCAGGTAATGCTTCAGAGGATAATAAGGTTACAGCCGAGTTTGATAATCTTAGCTTAGACGGTGTGATTGCGATACCGGCCAAAGCCATATATCAGGAGACGGATAAGCTTTCGGGTGGAAAGGCTTATTATGTATGGATGCTTGAAAATGACATGATAGTCAAAGAATATGTAGAGACTCTTAACGGTACGGAGGCAGATGGTAAAAAGCCTGTTATATACGGAGTGGATGAGGGAGATATATTGCTGGTAGAGTAAGAGAGGATAGGAATATATGCTTGGTTTTATACTTTTAAAGATGAAAAATAAATATAAGCTTTATACCTGCCTTTTTCTTGGAATGGTTTTTATGCTTGCAACTTTTTCGCTTATTTCCTTTTACGGTAACGGCGCCATGGAAAAGCTGATTAATGACGGCTTTTATGAAAGCTACGAGAAAAACGGCGATTTCCCTGCGGTTTTATCAAGAAACGATATAGTTAAAAGAAACAGGCTTGAAGCTGTTAAGGGAACTGTAAAAAGCTATGAGAATTCATGGAATAAATATCTTAGCTGTCCGGTACTTGCCACGGAATATATCTATACCCTAAAGGGATGTCCGGTGGAGCTTTCTTATAAGGGAAAGGGCGGATATCTTGATATTGCTTATATCGAAGGAGGGGGATTTAATGCGGTAGACGGATTAAAGCCTGATGAATTGGGAACGCTTTCGGATGACTTTTATGAATATAATTCTTTGGGAGAAAAAGGGGTTTATCCTTGTGTTATAAGCAGAAAGCTTATGGATTTTTATAATCTCGTGGTGGGTGAAAGGATAACATTTACCAATATCAAGGATGAGTCGGGAAATGTTCTTACGTTTGAGATAGCCGGTATTGTGGAGGAGGAAGGCTTTGATGATTATACATGGTATAAGAGCCTTACGGATATTTCACTTACAATATATACGGATGAGGCTTCCTTTGACGAGATAGCGGAGGGCTTTAACTTTAATGCCATCGTCTGTGAAAACTATGAGCTTATAGACTACAGATATATCAATCCGCAAAATGCTGAAACGATTCTTGATTATATTGAACAGTTTCATGAAAGAGATGAGAAGCTTGATGAAAATATATCCGTAGTTTTAAAAAACTATATGGTTTCAAGAAGAACTGTTAAAACCATACTCTATGTGATTATCATACCGCTTTTGATACTGATGATTATATTTATATCGATGATTTCCGTAAGGATAGTTGATTCCGAAAGAACGGAAATTGCAGCCTTAAGAAGTAGAGGACTTTCATCGGCAAAAATACTTAAAATGTATGTATTTCAGGTGATATTTCTTTCTTTGTTTGCTTATATTTTCGGAATTTTACTTGGTTACGGTCTTTTCAAAATTGCGGGAAGGGTAGACGGCTTTTTAAGTATCTCGAAAAGTATAAAGGTATATGATTCATTTACCTATGATGCGTTTATCTATGCCTTATTTGGTGCTTGTTTATCCGGGATATTGCAGCTTATTCCTGTAATATTTACATACAAGGATACGGTACTTGACATAAAGCATAAAAAGCTGGCAAATCTTAAGAAACCGGGTTGGGAGAGAGGCTTTGCGGATGTTATCTTGCTGCTTGTATCTTCATACATGATATATGATTTTAATAAGCAGCTTGAAGCCATGAGACTTGATACTCTTTCCGGTAAGGGACTTGATCCTATGATTTTTGTATCATCGACGATTTTTATGGTTGCTGTCGGTTTACTGTTCTTAAGAGTACTCGGTTACACCTTAAGGTTAATTTTCAAATTGTTTAATAAGAGATTAAAGACATCCGATTATGCTTCATTTTTGCAGGTGATAAGGAACAGGAAAAAGAGCGATGTTATATCAATATTTATGGTAATAACCATAGCTTCAAGTATATTTAATGCAACGGTTGCACGAACGGTCAATGAGAATCTTAATGAAAGAATCAGATATAATGTGGGAACAAATCTTGTTTATAAGGAAAAATGGAAGGTTAAGCTTGCCGGAATGGTTCCACCGTTAAAATGGAGATATGATGAACCGGAATATGATATTTACAATAATCTGGTTAAGGAGGGCTATGCAAAGGGCGTTACAAAGGTTATCAGGGATGATAAGGCGACTGCACAGTTTAACAATAAAAAGCTTGAGGATGTTACCCTGCTTGGGATAAATACCAAGGAATTCGGTGAGACAGCATTTTTAAAGGACGGACTTACGGATATCCATTGGTTTAATTACTTAAATAATCTGGCAGTGAAAACTAACGGAGTGATAATATCGAAAAATCTTGCCGAGTATTATTCCGTTAAGGAGGGTGACACCATAGGATGCTTACGGTATCCGCCTCCGGAGGCATTGGATAAGGAGGGCTTTACATCGGCTTATTATGAGGTAGTAGGGATAGTGGATGCTTTTCCGGGCTATAAGCAGTATGAAAGCTATGCGGATGAGGATGGCAACATGGTTGAGAAGGAAAGCTACCTTATGGTTATTAATTACGCAAATGCAGTTAGTGTATATGGGATTACTCCATATGAGCTTTGGATAAGTACGGATAATGCGGATAGAACAAGAAGCTATCTGGATGAAAGGCTTGCGGAACAAAACAGAGATAGAGAGTATTATATAAATCTCGATGAGGAGATAGTCTCTATGAATAGCTCGGCGGTTATACAGATAACCAACGGACTTTTTACGATTAATTTTTTGCTGTCGATTCTGCTGTCGGTAATTGGATTTTTGATATTTCAGATTACGGAGCTTCGCGACAGGCAGAGTCTTTTTGGAGTTTACAGGGCTATGGGCATTTCCATGAGGGAGATTAACCGTATGCTTTTTATAGAGGTTTTCGGCGTGCTTTTTTCCGGAATACTCGCAGGAGCATTTTCGGGATTTATTACAACGATATTTTACATAAGAATTTTTTCAACCGTTTATCTGCCGCAAAGACACAATGTTCCTGTCGGTATCTATACGGATGTTTGGGATTTTTTGAGACTTGGAATTATCCTGATAATTACCTTTGCGGTATGCTTTGTGATTATAAGGCGAATAGTGAAAAAGCTTAAGATCACAGAGGTAATTAAGCTCGGAGAGGATTAGGGTATTTGATATGGATGATAAGGATGTTATTTTAAAGCTTAATAATGTATCCAAAAGTTTTTTACTTCGAAGCGGTGAAAGGCTTGAGGTCATAGATGATATGAGTCTTTCATTTCCTTTGGGACAGCTTGTGATTATCAAGGGTAGATCCGGTTCGGGCAAGACTACACTGCTTAACATAATGGGAGCACTTGATAATGACTACAGCGGAGAGGTTATATTTGACGGACGTAATTTAAATACGCTTAAGGAAGAGGAAAGGGAACAGATTAGAAGGTGCGAGATGGGCTTTGTATTTCAGTCTGTTGCACTTATACCTATTATGACTGCGTATGAAAATGTTGACTTTGCACTTAGAACTGTCGGTATGACCGATGACAGAGAGGATAAGATAAAGGAAGCATTGGAGTTAGTCGGACTTTCAGAGAGAGCCACACATTATCCTTTTCAGCTATCGGGCGGAGAGCAGCAAAGGGTGGCGATAGCCAGAGCAATAGCTAAAAAGCCAAAGATTATTTTTGCGGACGAGCCAACCGGAGCACTTGATACCATGACGGGTCTGGTTGTTGTTAAGCTTTTTAAGGAGCTTGCTTACCGCTACGGAATAACGGTTGTTATGACAACACATGATGAGGGGCTTATGGATATGGCGGATATTCTTATCAATCTTGAAGAGATAAACAGGAGAGGTACATATGAATGATGAAGTAGAAAATATAATAGAGTGCGATAATCTCGTCAGGATTTATAAAACAGATGAAACCGAGGTAATGGCTCTTCAGGGGCTTGACCTTAGTGTGAAAAAGGGCGAGCTCATGGCGATAATCGGTAAATCCGGAAGCGGAAAGTCAACCCTGCTTAATATAATCGGCGGTTTAGAGCGACCTACTGTCGGTAAGGTTTTGTTTAATGGAAGAGACATAAGTACATTTTCGGAAAAGGAGATAATAGAGTACAGGAAAAAGAGTATAGGTTTTGTCTGGCAAAAAAGCATACTTAATCTTATGCCTTATCTTAATGTGATTCAAAACCTTGTGACTTATGCAAGGTTTAATGGGATGAGTAAGAAAAAAGCTTATGAAAAGGCACTTACTTTGCTTGAGAGAGTCGGAATAGCTGAAAGGAAGGAAAGCTTTCCGCTTGAGCTATCGGGCGGAGAACAGCAAAGGGCGGCGATAGCCATGAGCCTTATGAGTGATCCGGAGATACTTTTGGCAGACGAGCCAACCGGTGCAGTGGATGAAAAAACAAAGGACAAGATACAGGAGCTTTTCAGGTCGCTCAATAAAGAACTTGGAATTACAATAATAATAGTAACACATGATTTAAGCCTTGCGGATAAGGTTGACCGTGTGGTTATGATATCTGACGGAAAGATAAGTACGGAAAGGGTATTAAAGGAAGAGTACAAAAATAAGTTAAATGAACTTGAGGGTTATGACCTTGAAGCCATTAAGCTTAGCGGCAAAGAAAGTCATGATGAATACCAGCTTCTTGATAAAGCGGGCAGGATTAAGCTTTCAGAGGATATGCTTACGGCAGCGGGCATAGACACAAACCGCGTCAAGGTAAGCGTGGTCGACAAGAAGATAGTTATATCACTGGATGAATAAATGTGTTGAAATAATTTTTATTAAGGTTCATTTAAGGTTAATGTTATATGTTATAAGCACAATAAAAATAAACTCGTAGTAAAAGGAGGTATTTGCATGCTTATAACATCAAAAAGTAAAAGAACAATTCTTGCTGCAGCGATAGCATTGATTATAACTATTACACTTTTTTCATATACAGGATTAGGTGTGATAGAAAGCTATGCAGCAGACAACACATTTACATTTTCCGATAGTGGAATAACTTCGGACGTTGACAGTGGAAATAAGATTGAAGGTACGTCGCTTACGATCAATACATCCGGAGTCTATATTATCACAGGAAGCTGTTCGGAGGGTAGTGTAAAGGTAAAAAAGGGAACAACGGGAGTAACGCTTATACTTAAGGATTTGATTCTTGCCTGTTCGGATGGTGCACCGGTAGCTATTAACAAAGATAATGGAGATACTAATATCGAGATTCAGGGAACAGTTACACTTACTGACAATGAAAACCCTGATGATGAAGACTCGACAGACGCAGAGGTTGCAGATGCATTTGAAGGTGCAGCTATAAAGGTAAAGAGTGGATCTAATCTTACACTTTCAGGAAGCGGAACTCTTATAGTGGATGGTTCAGCTTGTAAAAACGGAATAAAGGGCGGTGAAGGAGTAACAATAACTATAAACAGCGGTACTTACAATGTAAATGCAGCTAATAACGGCATAGCTGCGGACGGAAATCTTATTATAAATGATGGTACAATAAATGTAACAAGCGGTAATGACGGACTTAAGGCAAAACCTGATTCAGATGATACTACCAGCAATGGCGTTGTTTCCATAAATGGTGGAACTGTTACGATAAATGCTGTTGGAGAAGGTATAGAAGGTGAAACTGTCAATATCAATGGCGGCACAGTAAATATCAAGTCTTCGGATGATGGAATAAATGCAGCAACCGAAAGAAATTCAACTGATTTATCGATAAATATAACCGGTGGAAATCTTTATGTAGATGCTAGTTGTGACGGCCTTGATTCTAACGGCACAATAAATGTATCAGGCGGAACAACCAATGTATTTAGTTCAACTCAAAATGATAATTGTGCGATAGATTATGGCGACAACAGTACCTGTACGATAACCGGAGGAACTATAATCGGAATTGGAACATCAGGCATGGCTACAACTCCGACAAGCGGAACCTATGTTGCATTTGGCTCATCAGGTATGGGTGGAATGAATAATAACATGGGAAACATGGGCGGCATGAATAATAATGGTATGAATAATAATGGTGGTATGAATGCTCCGTCGTCCTCATCTGTTTCCATATCAGCAGGAAATACAGTTACCATTAAGGATTCTTCAGGTAATACTATTTACAGCGTAACAGCGGTAAAGAGCGCAAATCATGTGGTATTTTCGTCACCTGATGTAACTTCCGGAGAAAGCTACTCATTATATATCAATAATTCATTGACAGCTACATCAACTGCAGCAGCAGGAAACGGAAGTAACGGTCAAGCTAATGGAGGAATGCAGCCTCCGACGGATAATAATACTACTACAGACAATGGTAATTCAACATCCACAGATACATCAGATGATTCTAAAACACAAAGTTCAGATTATGTATCCATGTATCGTTTGTACAATCCGAATTCAGGTGAACATTTCTATACTTCAAATGAAACAGAGAAAAACGATCTTGTAAAAGCAGGTTGGAGATATGAAGGAATTGCATGGAATGCACCTAAAACATCAGATACTCCTGTATATAGATTATATAATCCAAATGCAGGAGATCATCACTATACTACAAGCATAACAGAAAGGGATAATCTGATAAAGGCAGGCTGGAAGTATGAAGGTATCGGATGGTATTCGGATTCTTCCGAAGGTCAGGTGTTGTATAGATTGTATAACCCAAATGCAGTTTCAGGTGCACATCACTATACCACAAGTGCAGAAGAGAGAGATAAATTAATCAGTTTAGGATGGCGATATGAAGGTATTGCATGGTACGGAGGAAAATAAAAAAATGGGGCTGTCGCTTTAGATAATTAAATTTATCTATGCGAGGCCCCTTTTTATGTCATAAATTATGTATTTGAGAGACAGTTTCCTTTAATGTTGC
>CACWQH010000036.1 GCA_902762955.1 uncultured Lachnospiraceae bacterium | reverse complement strand
CGGCTGAGGACCAGGAGGTCATTCTGACCATCGTTCCCACCGGACACATAGAAACTCTTTCTGAAGAAGAGGCGATCGTCGAGAGAGCGATCGCGAACGGATCGGACGGAGTGATCATCCAGCTCTGTTCGAGTATAGGCGCGGCTAATACGCTGGAGAAACTCAGTGACAGGACAAATATAGAACTGGTGGATGAAAATGCTTATGAGGTCATGAGCAACGTAGTGGGAGTTGTAAGTCCTGACCACAGGGCTATTGGGGAGACGATTGCACAGGAAACCGCGGTATACGCGTCGAAACCTTTGGAAAACTGCGCTATTGGCGTTATTCGGGGCAGTTCCGCCCTGAGCTCCATGGAGCAGAGGATGGACGGTTTTACGGAGACTTTGGAGAGTCTTGGCGGCCGGACTGCCTGGGTCGTGGAATATATGGGGGACGCCAAGGAGATAAAGGAACAGATTCTTAAAGCGGAGGGCAGACTTCCGGATGCAGTTATAGCCTGCGTCGGCGGAGGCTCCAATGCTATAGGAAGCTTTTATAATTTTATAGAAGATAAAGATGTAAGACTTATCGGCTGCGAAGCTGCAGGAAGAGGCATAGATACCTTTGAAACCGCTGCAACCATAAACACCGGAAGACTCGGAATATTTCACGGTATGAAATCTTATTTTTGTCAGGATGACGAGGGACAGATTGCACCGGTTTATTCCATATCTGCAGGACTTGATTATCCGGGAGTCGGACCTGAGCATGCATACCTTCACGATATAGGTCGTGCGGAATATGTGCCTGTTACCGACGATGAGGCAGTGGAAGCGTTTGAATTCTTATCAAGGACAGAGGGAATTATACCTGCTATCGAGTCTTCACATGCGGTTGCATATGCGATGAAGCTTGCGCCAACCATGTATAAGGATAAGATTATCGTTATAACAATATCGGGACGAGGCGATAAGGATGTTGCCGCCATAGCAAGATACAGAGGAGAGGATATCTATGAGTAGAATAAATGAAGCATTTAATAATAAAAAAGCATTTATACCGTTTATAACCTGTGGTGATCCCGATATCGAAACCACAAGGGCACTTGTAAATGAAATGGTGAAAAACGGAGCAGACCTTGTAGAGCTCGGCATACCGTTTTCAGATCCGACTGCCGAAGGTCCTACCATACAGGGAGCTAACCTTCGCGCATTAAGCGGTGGAGTAAATAAAGAAAAGATTTTTAATATGGTAAAGGCACTTCGAAACGAGGACAATATAACCGTTCCTTTAGTATTTATGACCTATGCCAACGTTGTATTTTCCTATGATGCGGACAAGTTTTTCAAAACCTGTCAGGAGATAGGTATAGACGGTGTTATCCTTCCGGATTTGCCATATGAGGAAAAGGGTGAATTTGAAGAGGTAAGTGAAAAGTACGGCGTTGATTTAATATCACTTATAGCACCTACATCAGCCAATCGAATTGCCATGATAGCAAAGGAAGCAAAGGGCTTTATCTACATCGTATCAAGTCTTGGAGTAACAGGCACAAGAACCGCTATCACAACCGATGTAGCGTCTATCGTTAAGGTTGTAAAGGAAAACACGGATGTACCATGTGCCATAGGCTTTGGAATCTCCAATCCGGAGCAGGCAGCTAAGATGGCTGCATGGGCAGATGGCGTAATTGTTGGTTCAGCTATAGTAAAGCTTATTGAAAAACATGGAAAGGATTCCGTCAAACCTGTCGGAGAGTTCGTACATGATATGAAAACAGCCATAAGCTAAGCTTTGGTTTTACCTAAATGATATAGACAAAGATGGTGCTTTTGTGGTAAATTAAAAGGTAGACAAAAATTAGAATAATTATATGGAGAGCGGTTATTCTGGTTTAATTTGGGAGGATAATAAATAATGAGTAAGATAATTTTGACAGGTGACAGACCTACAGGCAGACTCCATGTTGGACATTATGTCGGTTCACTTAGAAGAAGAGTCGAGTTACAGAATTCGGGAGAGTTCGATAAAATATTTATAATGATTGCGGATGCACAGGCACTTACCGACAATGCGGATAACCCTGAAAAGATAAGACAAAATGTTATAGAGGTTGCACTTGATTATCTGTCTGTCGGACTTGACCCGGCAAAGTCAAATCTTTTTATACAATCACAGATTTCAGAGCTTACCGAGCTTACATTTTTCTATATGAATCTGGTTACGGTTTCAAGACTTCAGCGTAATCCTACCGTTAAAGCGGAGATACAGATGCGTAATTTTGAGGCAAGCATACCGGTTGGTTTCTTTACCTATCCTATCAGCCAGGCTTCGGATATAACAGCCTTTAAGGCGACTACGGTTCCTGTTGGTGAGGATCAGCTTCCTATGCTTGAACAGACCAAGGAGATTGTGAGAAAGTTTAATTCTGTATATGGTGAAACTCTTGTTGAGCCGGAGATTTTGCTTCCGGACAATGAAGCCTGCTTAAGACTTCCGGGAACAGACGGTAAGGCTAAGATGAGTAAGTCGCTTGGCAATTGTATCTATCTTTCCGACACTGAAGAGGATGTAAGAGCAAAGGTTATGAGTATGTATACCGATCCTGATCATATCAAGATAACCGATCCCGGCAAACTGGAGGGGAACACGGTATTTACTTATCTCGATGCATTTTCCAAACCGGAGCATTTTGCTGAATTTTTACTGGAATACAATAATCTTGATGAACTTAAGGAACACTATCAGAGAGGCGGTCTTGGAGATGTTAAGGTTAAGAAATTCCTTAACAATGTACTTCAGGATGAGCTTGCACCTATTAGGGCAAGAAGAGCAGAGTTTGAGAAGGATATACCTGAGGTTTATAATATTTTAAAGAAGGGCTCGGATGTTGCAAGAGAAGCTGCAGCGGAAACTCTTGCAGAGGTTAAGCGTGCCATGAAGATTAATTATTTTGAAGACAGGGCACTTATAGAAGAGCAGTCTAAAAAGTATTCAAGATAGGTTGGAATTATGAACGATTTGTTTATATTTAATCGTATAAGATGCAGCGTGGCTGCAGATGATGTGATAGTAATGCAGGGCTTTTGTAATGAAGAGATTTCTCAAAATACAGAGGCTCTGCAAATTGTAGTTAAAAAAGGAAATGGCGATCAGGAAAAGCTTGATGCAAAATATGACATTTCAAAAGCACCGCTCGATAAAAAGAATCTCTTTGGCTCCGGAAAAATAGTTAAAATGCTTTCCGTCATTATTGAATTAAAGGAGCATCCGGCGGATGATGAAAAAATAATTCTTTACTACGATAAAAAGGACGACAAGAGTATAGAGCTATATTCATGTTCGGGAAAAGATGTAAGACACTATGAAGAAAAGCTTAATTATTGTGTTGATTCTATAGAGACGGATGGAAAATATATATTGATCAAGGGCTGGGCCGTTGACAAAAATGATATAGATTTTAAGCTTGTTAAGATAGAACAGGGAAAGGAAGAGGAGATTCCTTTTGAGGTAAACAGATATACCCGCTCCGATGTTGCGGAATCCTTTGTAGAGCTTGACAATACAAAGGACATTGGCTTTGTTGTAAAGCTTTTAAACAACAAATACAAGATGCGCCTTTATCTTTCTGCTGGAAAAAGACAGGAGGAGTACAGGATCAACGGTTCAAAGGGTATAAGCAGTATACCTGCCGTAAATAAGGCTAAAAATGTTTTAAATAAGACATTTATGAATACCAAAAATTATGGTCTTAAGAGTACACTGCTTAAGATAAAAATCAGATTTCGTACCAGAGCGGCATTTGCAACTGCCAATTATAATTCGTGGATAAAAAAGCGTATGCCGGATAAAAAGGAGCTTGCAAAGCAGGCGGATACTGTCTTTGATTACAGTCCGTTATTCAGTATACTTGTTCCTCTTTATGAAACAGATGAATATTTTCTGGATGAGCTTATTAAATCCGTGAAAAATCAAACCTATAAAAATTGGGAGCTTTGTTTTTCGGATGGCAGCGAGAATTCCGAAAGACTTAAAAATATTATTTCAAATTACAGCAAGGCTGATAAGAGAATAAAATATATAGCTGATAAAAAGGGACCGCTTGGGATATCTGATAATACAAACCAGGCATTTGAGATAGCAGACGGTGAATATATCGTGTTAGGTGATCATGATGATTTATTTACACCGGATGCATTGTTTGAATGTGTTAAGGTTTTAAATGAAAAAAAGGTTGATGTTATCTATACGGATGAAGATAAGACGGATGAAAAGGGTAAAAAGTTTTTTGGCGCCAATTTTAAGCCTGATTTTAATATAGATCTGCTGCGTTCGTGTAATTATATATGCCATATGTTTGTTGCGTCAAAGAAGCTTGTGGAAGAGGTCGGAACATTTGACAGTGAGTTTGACGGTGCACAGGACTATGACTTTATTTTAAGATGCGTGGAGAAGGCCAATGAGGTATATCATATACCAAAGGTTTTGTATCGCTGGAGGGCACATAGCAATTCTACCTCAGAAAGACCGGATTCAAAGCTTTATGCATTTGATGCCGGAAGACGTGCGATTGAGGCACATTACAAGAGACTTGGAATAGAAGCGGATGTTGAAAACGGAGATCATCTTGGAATTTATAAAACCACATATAAAATAATCGGCAATCCTCTTATCTCGATAGTTATTCCAAATAAGGATCATATCGAGGATTTGAGAAAATGTATGGATTCCGTAGATGAGAAATCAGATTATAAAAATTATGAGTATATTATAGTTGAAAATAACAGTGAAGAGGATATAACCTTTGAGTTTTATAAAGAAATTGAAAAGCGTGATAATGTAAGGGTTCTTTACTGGGATAAGGAATTTAATTATTCGGCCATCAATAACTTTGGTGTTAAAGAAGCAAAGGGGGAATATATTTTGCTGCTTAACAATGACATAGAGGTTATTAATGGTGACTGGCTTTCACAGATGCTTGGTTATTGTCAGCGTGAGGAGGTCGGCATTGTGGGAGCAAGGCTTTACTATGAGGATGATACCATACAGCACGCGGGAGTTGTAATTGGCTTTGGAGGAATAGCCGGACACACCTTTGTTACGCTTGATGAGGATAGTGACCTTTATCAGTCGAGAACCAAGGTGGCATGTGATTACAGTGCCGTGACAGCTGCCTGTCTTTTGACCAAAAAGAAGATTTACGATGAGGTTGGAGGATTGGAGGAGGCATTTAAGGTAGCTTTCAATGATGTTGATTTTTGTTTGAAGGTAAGGTCACTCGGCAAGCTGGTTGTGTATAATGCCAATGCAAAGCTTCATCACTATGAATCAAAATCAAGGGGTGCCGAGGATACATTTGAAAAGAAGGAAAGATTTAACAGCGAAATAAAATTGTTCCGAAGCAGATGGCCTGAAATTTTGGAAAACGGAGACCCGTATTATAATGTAAATCTTACTCTGGATAAGGCTGATTTTTCAATAAGAGTTTAAAGAATGGCAGTGCGTGACCTTGACACAATTTAAAGGTACACGCAAATCTCGCTGTCACTCACGATTTGCTTAGTACCTTAAATTTTGTCAAGGTCACGCACTTGTAACAACTGTAATGTATATATAAAAAAAGGAAGGGAGGTTTGTCTTATGAAATTTGATTTGTCATCGATTAATGCGGCCAGTATAAAAAAAGGCTTTAATTATATAAGATCAAATGGTATAAGTGGTGTATGGTCAAGGATGCGCGATAAGGCAAACGGACCTGGAAATGCGTACAATAACTGGTATAAAAGATATCACGCTGCAACTGAAGAAGAATTAGAAGAGCAAAGAAAAATTGCTTTCAGATATTCACCTGTAATCAGTGTGATAGTTCCGGTTTATAAGACACCGGAGGTTTATTTAAGAAAAATGATAGAGTCTGTTATCGGACAGACCTATGAAAACTGGGAGCTTTGCATAGTTGACGGCTCGGACAGACAGAGTACTATAGTTAAGGAATATATGGAGAATGAAAAAAGGATTAACTATCTCTATGTAGACAGGAATCTTGGTATCTCCGGAAACAGCAACAAGGCTCTCCAGATGGCTACGGGAGATTATGTTACATTTATGGATCATGACGATCTGCTTCCTCCGGATGCACTTTTTACAGTTATAAAGGAGCTGCAGGAGGTTAGGTATGACATCATATATTCGGATGAAGATAAGGTGTCGGCAGACGGACGTAAATATCAGGAACCTATCTTCAAACCGGATTTCAGTTTGGATATTCTACGTGCTTATAACTATATAAGTAATCTTTTTGTGGTAAAGAGAAATATGGCTGTTGGACTTGGCGGTTTTGATTCCGAGTTTGACGGAGCACAGGACTATGATTTTACTTTAAGGTGCTGCGAGCGTACAACCAGCATTAAGCACATTCCGAGAGTGCTTTATCATAAGAGGATTAATAATTCCTCCGTATCCTTAGATGTTCATAATAAAGAATATGCCAAGGAGGCAGGCAAACGTGCACTTGGTGCACACATAAAGAGACTTGGTTATTATGCTACTGCGGTACATACGGATATGTGGGGCATATATAAGGTTGAGTATGAAACTCCGGGTAATCCGTTTCTTACTATAATTATTCCGGGCGGTAACTCGCCGGAGCTTTTGGAAAAATGTATTTTTCCGCTTTTTGAAAAGGCAAGATATAATAATTTTGAGATAATCGTAATCGATACTGAAAGTGAAAATAAAGAAATGACAGCTTTCTATCACCGTATAGAAAGCATAAGAAAGAATGTAAAGATAATAACCAATACAAAGCTTGACGGACTTCCGGCTATAAGAAACTTCGGAGCCTCACTCGCCAATGGGGATTATCTGTTTTTCCTTGATAATAACCTCGAGCTTATAGATGCAACAGCTATGGGAGAAATGCTCGGAAACTGTATGCGTGAAGAGGTAGGTGCGGTTGCCGGAGTTTTATATGACGACAACGATATGATTTATCATAAAGGATATGTGATAGGCATAAACGGACTTGTTTCAAATCTTTATCAGGGGCTTGTCAAGGATGATATAGGTTATCTTATGCATAACAGAATTAATACGGACTGCAGCGCAGTTTCGGCATCCTGCATGATGGTTAAAAAGGATTTATTCTTTAAGGTTGGCGGTTTTTCCGATAAGTTTAAGACCTCTCTTTCAGAGATAGATTTTTGTTTTAAATTAAACGAGCTTAATCACTGGGTTGTTTCTGTGGCAGATGCAGGCTGGCATTTCCACGACACCAAGCCGATAATCGGCAATACAATAAGGATTGAAGAGGAGCTTGAAAGAGAAGAGGATTTGTTCCGCATAATGTGGCCTAACATACTTAGGGACGGCGATCCTTTTTACAATATAAACTTTACTAAAGAGGGTAAGCAGTTTACTCTTCCGGAGATTATTCCGACTGAAGAAAAACCGGCAGAAGAAAAGCCGGCAGAGGAAAAATCCGCAGAAGAGAAAAAAGAGGATGAATAGTATGAATTTCAGACCATGTATAGATATTCATAACGGAAAGGTAAAGCAGATAGTAGGCGGAAGTCTTAAGGATGAGGCAGACAGCGCAAGGGATAATTTCGTGTCGGAGCTTGAGGCGGACTTTTATGCCGGGCTTTATAAAAAGAAAGGATTGAAGGGTGGACACATTATAATCCTAAATCCAAAGCAGAGTGAATATTATGAAGAAGATTTAAGACAGGCAGAGCTTGCACTTTCGAAATATCCGGGCGGACTTCAGATAGGTGGAGGCATAACGGCAGATAATGCGAAAGATTTTTTAGATATGGGTGCCGATAAGGTTATCGTTACTTCTTATGTGTTTAAAAACGGAGTTATTAATTATGATAATCTGGAAAAACTTGAAAGGGAAGTCGGAAAAGAAAAGCTGGTACTTGATTTAAGCTGTCGTAAGAAGTATGATAGGTATTACATAGTTACGGACAGGTGGCAGAATTTTACTGAAGTCACAGTCGATGATGATACTCTTGACGGACTTTCGGATTATTGCAGTGAATACCTGATACATGCCGTAGATGTTGAAGGAAAAGCAAATGGAATAGAAGAAGAATTGGCGAAAACTCTTGGAGATTGGGCAAGACTTCCAATAACCTATGCAGGAGGAGTCGGAAGCTTTTCCGATTTAATAAAATTAAAAACCATAGGCAGAGACAAGCTGGATGTAACTATAGGAAGTGCACTTGATATATTTGGAGGTAGCATGTCCTTTGAAGAGGTTATAGATATATGCAGGTCATAGCAATGTGATGTGCATATAAAATATATATTATTTATGCGTATAAAGTCAGCATAATAAACAAGAAAAAGTATTTTAGTATAAACGAAAAAACAAGGAGAGGTTATATGAGGAAAATGAAAAAGATAGCAGCTATTTCAATGGCAGCAATAATGATGCTTTCCGTATATGGCTGCGGAGGAAAGAAATCCGACAATAAGTCTGCAACGGATACAGATGCGGAAAAGGTAACAGAGGATTTGGGTCCGGCACCTGTTATTGAGGACAATGAAGAGTGGGTAACAACTGAAGAACCATACGTTGAAGATGACAGATTTACAACGGTTGAGGGTGCTGATGTTCTCGGCATTAACTTTGATGACGGAGATACCGCAGGCTTTACTACTTATGTAAATGGTGGTGATTATCAGCTTTATGTAGAGGATGGAGAGCTTGTTGTTGATATTGCAAAGACAGGTACACTTGAACATTCCTGTCAGCTTTATTATGATGGCTTTACCATGGCAAGAGGATGCGTATATACCGTGTCCTTTGATGTACGTTCGGATATGCCTTGTAACATAGAGTGGAGAGTACAGGTAAACGGCGGAGATTATCACGCATATGCATCTGATAAGGTGGCTCTTACTTCAGAGGTTCAGACTATAGATTATGAATTTACTATGGATGAGGATTCTGATCCTGCTCCGAGACTTGCTATAAACATGGGTGCATTTGATGAAAACGGAGGAGATCCGGGTCCACATAAAATATATTTTGATAACTTTTCACTTTTCGTAACAGACAGCTCAAATGCTGAAAAAATTGTAGGTGCGCCTACACCTATTCAGGTTAAGGTTAATCAGATAGGTTATGAACCTGATGATTATAAGACAGTTATCGCAACCTCAAAGGATGAGGAGAAATTTAAGATTGTTGATGCCGAAACCGGTGATACGGTTTATATCGGAGAGTACGGAGATATGGCGTTTGACAGTACAGTTAATCTGGGAGTTAAGCAGGGTGATTTCTCTGATTTCAAGTACACCGGAAAATACAAGATTATTTCAAGCCCTTCAGGAGAATCCTATGACTTCGAGATAGGCTATAATTTATACGACGACATCTATAAGGATGTTGTACTTATGCTTTATAAGCAAAGATGCGGCTGTGAAGTAACCGAGGATATAGCGGGTGATTTCGCACATGAAGCCTGCCATACCGAAAATGCAATAGTTTACGGTTCGGAAAAAAGCTCGACGGTTGATGTATCCGGCGGATGGCATGATGCAGGTGATTACGGAAGATATGTGGTATCAGGTGCAAAGACAGTTCAGGATTTATTCCTTACATACGAGGATTTTGATATAGCAGCAGATGATATAGGAATTCCGGAAAGCGGAAACGGAATACCTGATTTGCTTGATGAAGCAAAATACGAGCTTGACTGGATGCTCAAGATGCAGGATCAGGAGTCGGGCGGAGTATATCACAAGGTAACAGCACTTGTATTCCCTGAAACAGTACTTGCGGTTGACGAGACCGACCAGCTTGTGCTTGCACCTATTTCCTATGCGGCTACAGGTGATTTTGCCGCTGTTATGGCGAAGGCCTCTGTTATATATGCGGAGTATGATAAGGATTTTGCAGCCAACTGTTTAGCCGCTGCAGAAAATGCATATGCTTATCTTGAGGCAAATGAAGGCATGAAGGGCTACAAGAACCCTGAAGAGATAGTAACAGGAGAATATCCTGACAATCAGATTGCAGATGAGAAGCTTTGGGCAGCATCTGAATTATATATCGCAACAAAAGACAGCAAGTATCTCGATGTTGTAAATGAGATGGTAAACAGCAGACCTGATACAGGTCTTGGATGGGCAAGCATAGGCGGTTATGCACTTTATGATCTTGCTAAGGCTGATGATATAGATGCAGGTGCAAAAGAAACTGCAACCGCAGCACTTGTTGAAGCAGCTGACAAGCTTCTTGCAAAATGTAAGAAGGAGCCTTTCTTCATGGGACTCGGAACAAATTATCCATGGGGAAGTAATATGAGTATAGCAAACAATGGAATGCTTCTTCTTATGGCAAATAAAATTACTCCAAATGATGAATATGCAGAGTATGCTCAAAGACACAGAGACTATATCTTTGGTGTAAACGGAACAGGTTATTGCTATGTAACAGGCTATGGTGATTTATCACCTGAACATACACATCACAGACCATCCCAGGTGCTTGGAGAAACAATGCCGGGTATGCTCGTCGGAGGTCCTGATAATGCCCTTGAGGATCCGTATGCAAAGGCTGTACTTCATGGCTATGCTCCTGCACTTGCATATGTAGATAATGAGCAAAGCTTCTCATGTAATGAGATAACTATATACTGGAATTCACCACTTATATATCTTATGGGTGCATATCAGTAAGAAACCGGAGTATTAAAAGAAAATGTCAGATTTGATAAAAAAGCTTTTTGCAAATGATAAGATAAGATATTTATTTGCCGGAGGCTTGACAACCCTTGTTAATATGGTCGCATTCTTTGGATTAAGATTGCTGACTGATATTGATAGAAATTTATGCAATATTATAGCCATAATTTTGGCTATAATATTTGCATATTTTATAAATAAAATATTTGTTTTCAGAAGCAAGACTAAGAATGCTTTGGATGCCATAAGGGAGGCAGCCGCATTTTTTGCGGCAAGACTTGTATCCATGGCTGTAGAGGTTCTTGGGCTTGTTATTCTTTGTGACAGCTTTAGAATTAAGGAATGGGTAGCTAAGCTTGTTATAGTTCAAATAATAGTCTTAGTTTTAAATTATATATTCAGTAAATTACTGGTATTCAACAAAGAAAGAAAATCCATAAAGAATTGGCTGCTTGATAATTATTGCTATTATATGCCGTTTATAATAATTTTTATTATTATGACGGTTGTTTTTGTTGCGCAAAAAATAGCTCCGTTTGGTAAAAATACCATAACAATCATCGACAGCCTTCACCAGTATGTGCCGTTTTATTCGGAATATATGGATAAGCTCAAGCATGAGGGAAGTCTTTTTTATACCTGGAATATCGCTCTTGGTTCTAACTTCATGTCTCTTTCCTCATACTATCTTTCGAGTCCGTTTAATTACCTTTTGCTATTATTCAGTAAGGAACATATAGTTGCCGGAGCCTGCATAATTATTGCACTTAAGGTGTCGCTCAGCGGAACTGCCATGGCATACTATCTGGCTCATAAAAACAGTAAAAAGCATGTGGATAAAAGCTTTGTTATCATTGCTATATCCGTCTGCTACGGATTAAACAACTATATGGTTGGATATAACTGGTGTACCATGTGGATGGATGTAATCATGATATTCCCGCTTATAATGCTTGGCTTTGAAAAGCTTATGAGAGAAAAGAATCCAAAGCTTTATGCGCTTTCACTTTTTTATGCGTTATATTGTAATTATTACATTGGATTCATCGTGTGTGTATTTTTGGTTTTATGGTTTTTGCTGTATAATCACAGGTCTATAAAAAAATTCTTTTTTAATGGTATAAGATTTGCGTTTTATTCTCTTATATCCGGAGGTATGGCGGCATTTTTACTTATACCGGCGTACTTTGGAATAATGTCCACGGCAGCAGGAGAAATGAAGCTGCCAAAATGGGAATGGTACGGCAATATATTTAATCTTTTAAAACAACAGTTTTTCCTTACCATGCCTATAACCAACCAGACCTTTGACGGCGGAGTTAATCTGTTCTGCGGAAGTCTGGCAATTTTCGGTGCATTTTTATACTTGTTTACCGGAAAGATACATCCGTATGATAAGATAAAAAATGTTCTGCTTTTGGCTATACTTGCCGTAAGCTTTAATTCCACAACATTAAATTATATATGGCACGGTTTTCACGATCAGTACGGAATTCCTAACAGGTTTTCGTTTTTATTTTCGTTTGTATTATTGACGATGACCTATGAAGCGTTAAGGAGAATACACAGAACCCACGCAGTGTTCATATTTGGAGCGGCACTTTTATCCTTTGCATATATCACCTTGTGCAATATGGAGGCAGATAAGCATATCGATAAAAAGGTAATAATTGCATCGGCTATAATGTTTGCTCTATATATGATTATATGCGCTTTAAGGGTTTTCAGGGTTTATAAGGGACTCATATTCAGCGTTATCATATCCTCGGTTTGCGTTATAGAGATGTCGGTAAGCTCGCTGCTTGGCTTCTTCCATATAGGATATTCAAATTACTATGACAAATATAAGACAACGGCTGCAGTTACTGCCGCAAATGAAAGAATAAAAGAAATAGCCGATGCGGAAAATGCCGGCTTTTACAGAAGTGAGCTTATGAAATCCACAGTTCTTGATGAGGTAACCTGGCACAATATGCCGAGTGTCGGTACATTTTGTTCAACTGTCCTCGGAGATGTTACCCACACCATGGGCAGGCTTGGTTTCTACACGGGAGCAAATGAATTTTTATACATGGGCAATTCACCTTTTACCAATTCGATATTTAATGTAAGGTATCTTATAAAAAGACCGGGAGATTTGGATAATTACTCGTTTAACTATCTTGAGAGCGTAGACGGTGCTGAAATATATGAAAATCCTTATCCGCTTTCCATAGGCTTTTCGGTATCTGAAAATGTTAAGAACTGGAATCCGAATGCGGGATATCCGTTTGCCAATATCACAAACCTTTCATACTATATGACAGGCTTAAGCGGTTTCATGAGAACCAAGGAAATAGCTTATTCGGTTGATAGTGATACGGCAACAGTGAGTGTAGTCGGAAACAAGGTCACGATGACTCCATTAAGTTCCGGAAATGTTGGATTTAAGATGTATTTTACGGTGGAGGACACTGCCGATTATTATATAAACTGCAGGGGTAATTCCGTAACTAAAATAAGGTTTTATATAAATGGTGAGGAGTACGCCTATGACAGATATCAGATACAGCTCTTCCATCTCGGAGAGTTAGAGACCGGAGACTCGGTTTGCATAGAATATTGTTATAATAATGCATCATCCGCCACACAGACTGCAACGGTCGATGTTGCATGCTTTGACAAAGAAAGCTATGAAAAGGTTTATAGTGTGTTAAGCATGGATATGCTTGAGGTTACGGATTTTGATGATGGGTATTTGCGTGGCAATATACACATGAGAGATGGAAATACGCTGTTTACATCTATACCTTATGATAAAGGCTGGACAGTTAAGATAGACGGTAAAAAAGCAGAATATTATAATTCAAATGCATTTATCGGAATAGATATGGAACCCGGAGACCATGCTGTTGAAATGAAATATATACCTAAAGGACTGTATATCGGTATGCTTATTTCCTTTGTTTCATGGATTTTATTTGCTTTGGGATGTCTGTACAATAGTAATAAAAAGAGGGTAGAAAAATTAGTAAAAAACGACAATGATAAGATTGACCTAAATGAAAATATATAGTAAAATAATTTTATATATCGCCATTAGTTTTTTTGGGCGGATTTTATATATTTATTTATAAGGAATAGGGGTGTTAAGTCAATGGAAAAGTTGAAATCGTTGGGTTGGCAAAAGCTGATTATTATTTCTGCTGTAGTTGATGTGGTGCTTGGAATTATTCTTGGTGCTGCTACAGGAGGCTTAATCGCAGGAATAGTTGTCGGTGTTGTTGCCGCAGCAATTGCAGGTGTATTTATATTTGCACTTTGCGGAGATGAGGTAGTCGGACATTCAAAAAGTGATAAGTATAAAAAACTTTTTATGAATCTTCCGATAGGCTTTGCACATGCAAAGATTATTACAGATTCCATGGGTAACAATGTGGGCTACTGTATCGAGGAAGCAAATGAAAAATTCGGAAGCTATTTTAATCTTGATAATTCCGATTATCAGGATAAGATACTTGGAGAGAGCAAGATAGACGTTCTCCAGGATATAAATGCATGGTTTATGGCATATAATACTTCCGGAACAAAAGAAGGCGATTTCATGGATGTTGAGATTACCATGGAAAAGCTTGGTAAGGTATTTAATACTGTTATGTATAAGTCAGAGGCTGATTACATAAACATGGTTGTTATCGATGTGACCGAACAGAAGGAAACTGAAAATCAGCTTTCCAAGGCAATCGAGGATGCAAATGCAGCATACAAGACTCAGGCAGAATTCCTTGCCAATATGAGTCACGAGATAAGAACACCTATCAACGGTATACTCGGTATGCTCCAGCTTACTCTTATGGCTGATGATCTTCAGGCTGATTACAGAGACAACCTTACAACAGCAAAGAATTGTGCTGATACACTCCTTAGATTAATAAATGACATACTTGATATAAGTAAGCTTGAGGCAGGTAAGTATAACCTCAAGGAAGAAATATTTGATGTTAAAAGTGCAATCGAAGAAACCGTTGCAGCTCAGGTTCCACTTGCAACCAATAAGGGACTTGACCTTGACTGCACATTTGGAAACAACATACCTAAACTTGTTAAGGGCGACGGACAGAGAATTCAACAGATACTTAATTGTCTTTTATCAAATGCACTTAAGTTCACTTCCGAAGGAAGTGTCAGAGTAAAGGTTGCATCCATTGATACTGATAAAGAATCCATCAATATGAGAATTGCGGTTGCGGATTCAGGAATCGGTATATCGGAAAAGGATATGGATAAGCTCTTTATCCGATTCTCACAGGTAGATGCATCTGATACAAGAAAATATGGCGGTTCCGGTCTTGGTCTCGTTATTTCAAAACAGATAGCCGAACTTATGGGCGGTACGATTAGCGTACAGAGTAAAGAAGGAATCGGTTCAACCTTCATAGCAGAGATACCTCTTAAGGTAGTTAAGGCTGCAGAGGTTGAAGCTCAGAAGAAGAGTGAAGAAAAGAAGGATGATGCAGCTGTATTTTCAATCAATGCTCACGCAAAGGCAAGAATCCTTGTAGCAGAGGATGAACCGGTAAACCAGCAGGTTATCGGAAAGCTCCTCGGTATGGCAGGATTTTCTTACGATATAGCTGAGAACGGTGAAAAGGCAGTTGAATTATTTAAGCAGAAAGAATATGATGCAGCGCTCTTTGATGTGCAGATGCCGGTTATGGATGGTATAGCTGCTACTCAGGAGATTCGTGACATAGAGCAAAAGGAACATAAGAAGAGACTTCCTATCATAGCCGTAACAGCCAGGGCGATGTTTGGTGATAAGGAAAGAATTCTTGAAAATAAACTGGATGATTATATAGCTAAACCATATAATTTAAATACTGTAGTGGAAACTCTTAATAAGTATATAGAAAATAAAGATGAGTAGCACTTAAGGAGGAGATATAATGAATAATTTTGATGATATAGGTGTAACCCAGCCGGCATATGGACAGACAGGATCACAACCAAATCAGTTCGGCCAGACAGGATCACAACCGAATCAGTTCGGACCATCCGGTATGCAGGATGTAGGAGCAACCCAGCCGGCATACGGTCAGACAGGAATGCAGCCAAATCAATTCGGTCAATCAGGTATGCAGGATGTAGGAGCAACCCAGCCGGCATACGGCCAGACAGGATCACAGCCAAATCAATTCGGTCAATCAGGTATGCAGGATGTAGGAGCAACTCAGCCGGCATATGGCCAGACAGGAATGCAGGGAATGGGAGTAACCCAGCCGGCATACGGCCAGACAGGTATGCAGGGAATGGGAGCGACCCAGCCGGCATACGGTCAGACAGGTATGCAGGGAATGGGAGCGACCCAGCCGGCATACGGTCAGACAGGTATGCAGCCGAATCAGTTCGGACAGACCGGTATGCAGGGTATGACAGGTTATCAGCAACCGTATGGTATGCAGCCTTCAAAGCCTAAGAAACCATTATCAAAGGGCGCAAAGATAGGTATTATCTCTGGTCTTGCGGTTGCTTTGCTTGTTGGTATTTTCTTTATATTTATATTCCCTATTCTTACAAGGGCAAAGCTTGGTGGTTCTTATAGCTATAAGGGTTCAGATTATACTGATTATTATGTGTTTGATGACGGGATCTTTGTTTATTATGATATCAATGAAGGTGAAACAACCAAGAATTATTATGGAATAGGCACTTATACTGTAAAGGATGATAAGGTAATATTAACAGATATAAACGGAGATACAGAAGAATTTAAATTTGATAAAAAGGAAAATACAATTTCCTATTACGGTACTAAATATAAATCAAGTGATAAAAAAGCCAAACTTGATTTTAATATATCAAAAGAATATCTTGAAGGTTTAGAGAGTAAGATAATAACTGCATCCCAGACATCCCTTGCAGATGAAGATGTATGGGAAGAAGCAATGTGGTGGGAGTCATACTATATCTATGGAACAGACTTAAAGGAGCCATATACTGATTTTGAGGAGGCTCTTGCTAAAAATATCGGATACAGCAGTGATTCAACACTTCAATATCTGCTTGAAAATGATATTTTAAGCTTTGATGTAGATATATCATCAAGCGGAACTGTTACTGTAGAGTTTTACTAAAATATAATCAATATATAATAATTGCGAAGCTTATGTTTCGCAATTATTATTATATGAAAGGAATAGGAGAAGAATATGGTTTGTAAAATATGTGGAGCAAATAATCCGGAGGGCATTCAATATTGTAATGATTGCGGGGCACCGCTTATAGCTTATAATCAGGCGCAGCCACAGGCTCAACAGGTAAATCCCCAGATGAATCAGGCACAGCAGATGCAACAGGCACAAAAACAACAGCTTGAGCAGCAAAGAATTATGCAGCAGCAAAAGGCACAGCAGATGCAGCAGCAGTTACAGCAGCAACAGCAACAAAGACAGCAGCAGTACGGTCAGCAACAACCGATGCAGGGACAACAGCAGTATAATCAGCAGCAACAACAGCAAAATCAACTGCAGTATAATGCTGCTCAAAATGCTGCACAGCAGCAGTACTATAAGCAACTGTACGAACAACAGCAGGCACAGCAACAATATAATCAGCAGCAGCCGGTGCAGGCACAGCAACAGTATAATCAGCAGCAGCCGGTGCAGGCACAGCAGCAGTATAATCAGCAACAGCCGGTACAGGCACAGCCACAAGGCAGTGCTAATATAAAAAAAGGAAAGTCTTCCAAGGGATTGATAATCGGTCTGGTTGCATTTGTAATAATGGCGGCACTGGCAGCAGTATTTATAATATTTGTTTTACCAAAGCTGTCTAAAGGAGAACCTAAGGGTGAGTATGCAAACAGTGATTTTGGAGGATACATACTCTTTGATGATGGGGTTTATGCTGTATATGATGCCGGCGGTGGTTACGAATTTGGAACCTTTGAGGTTAAGGGAGATAAAATAACCTTTAAGAGTGCAAATGGTGAAACCGATTACGGTAAGTATGACAAAAAAGCCAATACTGTTGAATACGGATATTTATTTGAGTCAAATGATTCAAAGGAAACCTTTGACGTGGATATAGATAAGAGCTACGTAAATGGATTAAATAATAAAATCAAGGAAGCGGCAGAGGATGCATGCGGACTGGATGAAATAATAACTGAAGCTGAGACTTTGGGTGGTCCATATTATATATATGGTAGTGAGTTAAGTGAAGGACATACTGCATTATCGAGAGCTCTGGCAGAAAATCTCGGATACAGCAGCGATAATGTTTTATCCTATCTTCTTGAAAATAATTTTATTACCTTTGAGATTAATGTTAATACAAGCAGCAGAACAGCTACAGTAACGATTTACTAAAAAGTTTAATAAATTAAACTAAAAGAGATAAGAGACAGGGGACCGTTCCCTGTCTTTTTGTCTACGACATTTCTAATAATATTTGATTTTTTTGCCTATAATGTATATAATGGCATTGTTTACGTAATAATTGTATTTTTGATTTAATGGATGAGGAGATTTGTATGATAAAGAAAAATAATAAAAGGATAATAGCACTTGCACTTTCTGCAGTTATGCTCTTTAGCATGGCAGGATGTGGAAAGAATAAGAAAAATAATAATACTACTGAAGAAGGAACAACTGCTGAAATTGCTACAGGGGATGCTACGGAAGAACCAAGTGTAGATGTGACCAATACAGAAAAAACAACAGAAGAGCCTGACGTTGATCTTAATTCACCTGAAGCCAAGGCAGAGCAGGAAAAATTTGATGACTGGCTTTGGGATTCTTTTGTGGAAGGTGTAAATTCGGACAGTATAACACTTAACTACAGTCTTGCTAATCCGGAGGAATACGGTGTGACTCCTACAGATGCAACCTATGGAGAGCTTGATATGTCTGAAGAGGGGATGGAAAAGGACAAGCAGGAAACTCTTGATTGCATAGATGAATTGGAAGAATTTGATTATTCACTGCTTACTGATGAACAGAAGTTTACTTATGATATAATATATGATGTTCAGGAAACAAGCCTTACCTCATATGATTATATGTATCTTTATGAACCTTTTGCATATACAAGCGGACTTCAAACTAACCTGCCTATAACGCTTGCTGAATATACATTTTATGACAGACAGGATATAGAGGATTATCTGACACTCCTTACGCTGACACCGGAGTATTTTGAAGAATGTCTTGCGTTTGAAAAGATTAAGTCGAAAAAAGGTTATTTTATGTCATCGCACAGTGCAAACGAGGTTATAAGACAGTGTACCGAATTCATAGCGGTTCCGGAGGAAAATCTTCTTTTGGAAACCTTTGAAGACAGAATCAGAGAATTTGACGGACTTACCGAAGAAGAAATTCAAAACTATATACAGATAAATCATGATAATGTTATTAATTATATAATACCATCATACAGAAATGTAATTGATACCTTTAAAGCTTTGAAAAATACCGGCAATAATGATTTGGGACTCTGCTATCTTGATGGCGGTAAGGAATACTACGCATATCTTTTAAGAAGCAAAACCGGTACGGATAAAACTCCGGAAGAGGTAATTAAGATGCTTGACAATGCTATCGATAAAACAATGTCAGACCTCTATGCACAGCTTTTTGCAGACTCAACTGCTTACCAGGAGTACTATGAGGCTTTGGAGGATGAAAGTGTCTATGAGGACATTGATTATAAAGAAGCTATAGAATACTATGAAAAAGTGGTTGATGATAAATTTCCGGAAATTCCTGATATAGATTTTAAGGTTACACCTGTTCATGAATCCCTGGAAAATATAGTCAGTCCGGCATTTTATATGACACCGCCTCTTGATGATTATGAGCATAATTCAATATATATTAATCAGGGAACTGAAAGCTCACAGTCTATATGGAGTACACTTGCACATGAGGGTGTACCCGGACATATGTATCAGTTTGTTTATTTCCTTTCAAGTGATCCTGAACCAATGAGAACCTTGCTTGACTTCAATGGCTATCAGGAGGGTTGGGCAACGTATGTTGAGATGCAGTCCTTCTATTACTATGATAAGTACGATAATCCTGCCTATGCAGATTTTGAAGCTGCCAACAATAAGCTTAACCTCCTTGTAAGTGCCCGTGTAGAAATAGGCGTTAATTATGAGGGCTGGGATTTGGAGGATACCCAGAAGTACCTTAGTGATAACGGATTTATGCCGGAGGTAGCTCAGGATATCATAGATTACGTTGTTGCAGAACCGGGTAACTACCAGATGTACTGTACCGGATGGCTGGAATTTGAAGGCTTGAAGGACTATGCAAAAGAGGAACTCGGAGATAAATTTGACGAAAAGGAATTCAACAAGGTTATCCTTGATGCGGGACCATGTCAGTTCTGGCTGCTTCGTGATAAGGTTGAAGAGTATGTAGAAAGTGTAAAATAAGATGATAAGGGGATAGGTGATGAATACCTTCCCCTTTTTTGTATACATTAATTATGAAAAGTGTTCACAAAAATTTTCAAGAAGATATTGACTTATTTTAGCTTAGAATTTATACTATTAAACGATTGATTTGTATAATGAAATCGTTAAAATTTATAGAAAAGAGGTAAGAAAAAATGGCAAATGTTGATTTAAGTAAGTATGGCATAACCGGTGCCAAGGAAATAGTTTACAATCCTTCATATGAGTATCTTTTTGAAGAGGAAACTAAGGCAGACCTTGAGGGATATGATAAGGGACAGCTTACAGAGCTTGATGCAGTTAATGTTATGACAGGTGTATATACAGGACGTTCACCTAAAGATAAGTTCATAGTTGTTGATGAGAATTCAAAGGATACTGTATGGTGGACAACTGATGAATATAAGAATGATAACCATCCTGCAACAAAAGAGGCTTGGGATGCAGTTAAGGAGATAGCTATTAAGGAGCTTTCAGATAAGAAGCTTTATGTAGTAGATGCTTTCTGTGGTGCTAACAAGGATACTCGTATGGCAGTACGTTTCATCATGGAAGTAGCCTGGCAGGCACACTTCGTAGAGAATATGTTCATTAAGCCAACTGCTGAAGAGCTTGAGAACTTCGAGCCTGATTTTGTAGTTTACAATGCTTCAAAGGCTAAGGTTGAGAACTTCAAGGAGTTAGGTCTTAATTCAGAGACTGCAGTTGTATTTAACATTACAAGCCGTGAGCAGGTAATCATCAATACATGGTATGGTGGAGAGATGAAGAAGGGTATGTTCTCAATGATGAACTACTATCTTCCACTTAAGGGTATCGCTTCAATGCACTGTTCAGCAAACACAGATATGAACGGTGAAAATACAGCAATCTTCTTCGGACTTTCAGGAACAGGTAAGACTACACTTTCAACTGATCCTAAGAGACTTCTTATCGGTGATGATGAGCACGGATGGGATGACAACGGTGTATTTAACTTTGAGGGCGGATGCTATGCTAAGGTTATCGACCTTGATAAGGATTCAGAGCCTGATATCTATAACGCAATCAAGAGAAATGCACTTCTTGAAAATGTAACAGTTGATGCAAACGGCAAGATTGACTTTACAGATAAGAGTGTAACCGAGAATACTCGTGTATCTTATCCTATTGACCATATTCAGAATATTGTAAGACCTATTTCATCTGCACCTGAGGCAAAGAATGTTATCTTCCTTTCAGCAGATGCATTTGGAGTACTTCCTCCTGTATCGGTTCTTACTCCAGAGCAGACTAAGTACTACTTCCTTTCAGGATTTACAGCAAAGCTTGCAGGTACTGAGAGAGGAATCACAGAGCCTACTCCTACATTCTCAGCTTGCTTCGGTCAGGCATTCCTTGAGCTTCATCCTACAAAGTATGCAGAGGAGCTCGTTAAGAAGATGGAAAAGAGCGGTGCTAAGGCATACCTTGTAAATACCGGTTGGAACGGAACAGGAAAGCGTATCTCGATTAAGGATACCCGTGGAATCATCGATGCAATCTTAAGTGGTGCTATCCTTGATGCTCCTACCAAGAAGATTCCTGTATTTGACTTTGAGGTTCCTACTGAACTTCCTGGAGTTGATCCTAAGATTCTTGATCCAAGAGATACATATGCAGATGCAAGCGAGTGGGATGAGAAAGCTAAAGATCTTGCAGGCAGATTTGTTAAGAACTTTGCAAAATATGAGGGAAATGAAGCAGGTAAGGCTTTAGTATCTGCAGGTCCTCAGTTATAAAATAAAATAATATTGCTGAAATATTTATAAAACAAACAGGCATAAGGCTTTACAACGTGCCATCAATTTGTTAAATCAGTGCGTTCGCTTTCTTTATGTTTTCGCACGAAATCGAGAACTCGCTTCGCTCAGACACTCGATTTCTGAGCGAACATATGCGAAAGCTCACTGCTGATTTTACACAAATCGGGCAAAATGTTGTTAAAGCCTTATGCCTGTTTTACTTATAAATATTTCAGCTATTGCTATGCATTAATAATTTTAAAAATGACCATGTCAAGTTTAAAGTGAGGACCATGCAAAATGTAAAGAGTGGATGATTGAGGATATTTTGTCGAATGATGTATTTATTTTGCACACGCTTTATGAATAATTTTTTCTCCATCTATGTTAAAGTTAACTGAGAGTTAAATGAATTAAAAGATATGAAGGAATTAAGAGATATGAATGAATTAAGAGATATCAATGAATTAAGAGATATCAATGAATTAAGAGATATCAATGAATTTTGAGACTGAATTAAAATTGCGTCAGTTTTATGAAGGGAGCGTATCAGGATGGAGACTTATATGATAAAGGATGCTGCGAAGGAGCTTAATGTGGAAGCTCATGTGCTTAGATATTGGGAGGAGGAGCTTGGACTTGCTATAAAGAGGAATTCCATGGGGCACAGATACTATGATGAAAAGGATATTTTGATTTTTAAGAATGTTCAGGAGCTTAAGAAGAGAGGTCTTTCGCTCAAGGATATAAGGGATGGAATCGAAAAGGCAAGGAGTGGACAGGCAGGTGAATTAGGTTTAACAAGGGATAAAGGAATTTTGGACGAAGAATTGTGTAATAAAAATAATGATAATAATTTAAATTATCTTAGTGAAAAAGTAAGTGATAATTCAAGTGAAGGAAAAATGGGATTCGTACCTTTGGCAAAAACTTTAAATCAAATTGACAATGAGGAAAAAGATTTAACGAGCAATGAGGAAAAAGATTTAAAGAGCATTGAGGAAAAAGACTTAAAAAGTATTAATGAAAAGAACTTAAACAGTATTGACGGTAAAAAAACAGAAGAATTAAAGGTTGTTGACTTTAAGCTGGCACAACTCCAAAGTGTCATGAACAGGGTTGTGGCAAATGCATTAAAGGAAAATAAAGATATCATAACTTCGTCTATTAAAGAAGAGATAACAGCTGATGTTATGAAACAGTTTGATACTGTAATGAGGGAAAAGGAAGAAAGAGAAGAAAAAAGATATAAAAAGCTGGATGAATATCTTCGAGAGCTTCAAAGAGCAAATTCGGAGGCTGCAGCAACAAGAGACAGAGGCATTTTTAGAAGACGAAGAGCAAAACAAAGATTATAGATTACTAATTTGATTTATGTGATTTGAAAAAAGAATTTAATTGAAATTTAAATAAGTAATTGCTTATTAGTTAAATATTTATAGCTGTTAAAAATCTGTTATGATATAATGTGGGATATAGACACAAATTGAACGATGGAGAAATCGGCAATGTATATGTTTATAGCATTAAGAAATATAATAACGGAGGAACATTTTGAATAAAAAAAGGTTAATTTTCATATTTGCTCTTTTGATGATGATTACTGTTATGATAGGCTGTTCGACTAATAAGGATAAAGGAAAAACAGATATAACAGAAGAATCGAAAGATGATACAACAGAGCAAGAGACGAAAACAGATACAACAGATGATAATGAAATTACAGATACGGAGGATAAGGATACTATGGCAGCTACACTTTTTTATCAGGGACATGCAAGTGCAAGAATTGTTACAGGTGAAGGAAAGGTGATATACATTGACCCGTATATGGGTGGAGGTTATGACCTTCCGGCTGACCTGATCCTTGTTACACATGAGCATTATGACCATACCAAGACAGAATTAATCTCGCAGAAAAATGCGGATTGCGTAACCATAACATGGAAGGAAGCTTTGGATGGCGGAGAGCATCAAAGCTTTGACCTTGGTTATGTCAAGGTTGAAGCGGTTGAAGCCGGATACAACAGAAACCATGATGCGTCAAGCTGCGTAGGATATATTCTTACATTTTCAAATGGCGTAACGGTATATTTCACAGGAGATACTTCGACTACGCCGCAGATGTCGGAGCTTTCAAAAAGAAACCTTGATTATGCTTTTATATGCTGCGATGGTGTGTACAATATGGGTCTTTCTGAGGCTGCAGAATGTGCAAAAACCATAAATGCAAAGCACAATATCCCATATCACATGGCTCCGGGAAGTGACTTTGATAAAAATGCGGCAGAAAGCTTTGCTGCACCAAATAAAATAATTGTTGAGCCGGGTGAAGAGCTTGTGCTTGAATAAGAGGAGGATGGGTAATGGTTTATACGGTTACATTTAATCCGTCTCTTGATTATATAGTTACGGTTGATGATTTCAAGCCCGGTCTTACAAACAGAACCTCCTCCGAGTTGATTTTGCCGGGAGGAAAAGGTATAAATGTATCTACAGTATTGAGTAATCTTGGCATTGATAATACCGCACTTTATTTTGCAGCGGGTTTTGTCGGTGATGAGATTACAAGAAGAATTAATGAACTTGGAATAAATGCAGATTCTATATCCGTTGATGAAGGTAATTCCAGAATTAACGTAAAGATAAAAAATATTGAAGGAACCGAAATAAACGGAGCAGGACCATCCATTCCTAAAGAGAAGCTTGACGAACTGATTAGTAAGCTTGATTTAATTAATGATAGAGATGTATTGGTTCTTGCCGGAAGCATTCCGGCATCGATACCGTCCACGGTTTATGCGGATATCATGGAAAGACTTTCGGGAAAAGATATAAAGATAGTGGTTGATGCATCAAAGGATCTTCTTTTAAATGTTTTAAAATTCAGACCATTTCTTATAAAACCGAATAATCATGAGCTTGGCGAAATATTTGATAAAAAGCTTGATAAAAGAGAAAATGTTGTACCGTATGCGAAGGAGCTTATAAAAAAAGGAGCAAGAAATGTACTTGTATCTCTTGCCGGTGAAGGGGCGGTGCTTGTCTGTGAAGACGACCGTGTATATATGAGTGAGGCTCCCCGTGGCACGCTTGTAAATGCAGTCGGTGCCGGAGATTCTATGGTTGCAGGCTTTATAGCAGGATATCTTGATGATAAAGATATGGAGCATGCCTTTAAAATGGGCATTGCAGCAGGCTCGGCAAGCGCATTTTCAGAGTTTCTGGCAACGAAGGAAGAAATTCTTAAGTTGATGTGACAACGGGGACGGTTCCAATCAACATGCTTTTAGGTACACGCAAATCTCGCTCGCGCTAACGATTTGCTTTGCACCTAAAATCATACTGATTGGAACCGTCCCATTGAAACAAATTACAGACTGCCGTCATACATAATCATCGTTTCATTTATAATATTATATTTGCCGTTCGAATAATCAACGACGATTATATTACAGTTGGTTTGAAGACCGCCTGACCAGAATTCACTGGTTGGGTATTTTTTTATGTAGCTCATTATGGCTTTATTGATTGCACCGTGGGCGACTATCATAACTCTTTTGCATTTTTTTTCGAGTGGTTCGATTTTGTCCTGCATAAAGTCTCCGGCGCGGGCTATAAGATGCTCGAAGGTTTCTGCATCGTCGGCCGGTATGTAGCATTCGGGTTTTTTAAAAAAATACTTAAATGTTAGGTCTTCATCACGTATAAGCTCGGAGAAATTGCTGCCTTCAAAATGTCCGAAGCTGATTTCCCTGATTCGGTCATCTTTTATGATTTCTATATCACGGTTTCCTCTTATCAATTCTGCTGTTTCATAAGCTCGTTTAAGAGGACTGGAATAAATAAGGTCAATCCTTGTATCTTTTAATCCCTCGCCTGTTTTGACGGCGAGTTCGCGACCATAATCATTTAGCTCTATATCTACATTGCCCTGTAATCTTTTGTCTTTATTCCATGGCGTTTCGCCATGTCTTACTATATAAATTTCCATTTTTTATCCTGTTATTTTATGTATTTAATCTATTTGCTTTACATTTTATTTTTAAACATTTTCTATCTGCCAATCAATAGGCTCTAAACCGTTTGCGACAAGAAATTCATTGGCCTTGCTAAAATGCTTGCATCCGAAAAATCCCCTATAAACCGAAAGCGGTGACGGGTGAGGTGCTTTAAGTATAAGATGCTTTGGGTTATTAAGCATAGTGGCCTTTTTCTGGGCAAAACCACCCCAAAGCAAAAATACTATAGGCCTGTCCTGCTCATTTACTGCACGTATGGCTGCATCCGTAAATTCTTCCCAGCCCTTTCCCTGGTGGGAAGCCGCCTGATGCGCTCTTACGGTAAGTACGGCATTTAGCAAAAGTACACCCTGCTCGGCCCATTTTACAAGATAACCATTGTTGGGTATATAACAACCTAAATCTTCGTGAAGTTCTTTATAAATGTTTACAAGAGAAGGCGGTATGGCAACCTCCGGTTTTACCGAGAAGCAAAGACCGTGTGCCTGTCCGTCATCATGATACGGGTCCTGACCGATAATAACGCACTTAACCTTTTCGAGTGGTGTGAGATGAAAGGCGTTAAATATATCATCGCCGGGTGGAAAAATCTTCTTAGTAGCATATTCCTGTCCGATAAAATCAAACAGCTTTTTATAATAAGCCTTTTTATATTCAGGTGCAAGTGCTTTTGCCCAATCATTAGTTATAGGTGGCATGTCACATTTCCTCTCTTGTAATAATTATCCCCAATATTATAACACATTTGCTGCAGTTGTGTAAATTCCGGTTTGTCGGGCAAGGGGAGTCGGCAGGATATAGAGGGTGTAGCTGCCGGAGTAAGATTTCTTAGGGGGCTCATCATATATCAGGTCTTCGAAGGACACGCTCTCGTGAGAGTTTAGACGCAGGCTCACTAACCTCAATATAATTTCAGAAAAAAGGGATTAAAATCATTTTTGCATAAATGCAAATGTTTTTAATCCCTTTTTCTTTCATTATATTTCGCTAAGTGAACGCGTCTTAAAATGGTCCTTCTTAAGACCTATATATGATATCGCACCCATTTATTTTTTCTACCGGCAGCTACACCCATATCCTGCCGACACGCTTCGCGTGATGAAAATGTGTTTATAAAGCGTGGCC
>CACWQH010000035.1 GCA_902762955.1 uncultured Lachnospiraceae bacterium | reverse complement strand
ATTATACTGGCTTTTTAGGGGGTTATCACTATTTTTTTGAAAATCCCTTTAAAATAAAAGATTTATATAGAAAAAAAGGAGTGTCAACTTGACACTACCGACTTACATAAGGAGGGAGAAATATGATTCTTTGCATTGCTTTAGCTCCATGCAGAGTTTGAGGAGACTGTATGGAGGAATGGATTTGGGAAAATGAAAATCCGTATATCCTCAAGCTTTGCTTCTTGAAAAAATATAAGAAAAAAGGAGCAAAGATATGAAGAATAAAAAAGAGAATGTTTTACGGGATTTTTACATCCTTTGGAGTACGCAGAGTTTGTCGCAGCTGGGAAGCAGTATTACTGTATTTGCACTTACGCTGTGGTTGTATGAGAAGACAGGGTCGGCTTTGAGTACGGCAGCACTTACGATCTGCTCTTATGCGCCGTATGTGGTTATGAGTATATTTGCAGGTGCGCTGACGGATCGTTTTAACAAGAAAAAGACGATGCTTGTATGTGACACGCTTGCGGCGATGTGTACGGTGGTCTTATTTGTGCTTTATAAGACGGACAGCCTTTTAATATGGCATCTGTATCTGGTTAATGTTATCTCGGGACTTATGAATACGGTTCAACAGCCTGCGTCTGAAGTAACGATGACATTGATTGTTCCAAAGGATTATTATCAAAAGACAAGCGGACTTAAGTCTTTATCAAGATCGGTGATATCGGTACTTAATCCATTGATATCTGTGGCGTTATATTCATTTGCAGGATTGGATTTGGTAATTGCGGTGGATCTTATTAGCTTTGTTGTTGCATTTATAGCTTTGGCGGGATTTATCAAAATTCCGGAGGAAATCGGGAAAGCGAAAGAAAGCACTATAAAGCTGGCAAAGGAAGGCTTAACATTTTTAAAGAAAACACCGATGGTGCTGACATTGATTTTATTTATGTCGGGTGTCAATCTGATATCATCAGCATTTAATGCGACGCTTCCGGGATATGTTATACCTAATCCCAAGGGCGGATCAAATGTGCTGGGTGTTGTGACCTCTGCCGCAGGTTTGGCGATGATTGTCGGAAGCCTGATGGTGTCTGTTTTGCCAAAGCCGAAGGACAGGGTAAGAGTTGTATATATGACGATGCTCATTTCCCTCGGAAGCGAGAATTTTATTTTGGCATTTGCAAGAGAGCCGGTTGTATGGTGTATCGGACAGGTGATAGGCTGGATTTTAGTTCCGGTTATGAGCACAAATCTTGACGTTATACTTAGAAATGTAATCCCGGTTGACCTGCAGGGGAGAGTATATGCTTGCAGAAATACGCTTCAGTTTTTTACGATACCGATAGGGCTTTTCATAGGTGGCGCGATGGTGGATCGTGTGTGCGAACCATTTATGGATAGCCATAGCTATTCGAAGGTATTGACGATGCTTTTTGGCAGCGGGAAAGGTTCGGGAGCGGCACTCATGATGTTTATACTCGGAGCTACAGGAAGCCTTCTTTGCATAATTATGGGAAGAAGATTGAAAAAATATCATTACAGTGAGGACTAATAATAAGAGTCAAGCAATCATTTTGAGAGTTTACCTCATTTTGATTGTTTGGCTCTTTATTTTTTAGACGTCATAACTATTATTTTAGATATACAAATTTTTTTTATAAAAATTATATCCTTATTTATATTAGATTATATATTTATTCATCTCATTTTTCTAACCCAAAATGTATCCAAACGGATACAAATGTGCAAAATTTAATCTTGCCTTTTTGCATTTATGAGACTATTATTTTCCTATAGCAGTTATTTAATCTACTGTTCGCGAACAATCTATAAAGAAACATAATTCCTGCTTAATATGTATTTTTGCTTAACAGACATTGTTAGGTGTTATTTTTGCACACTTTTTTAACATATAATTGAGGGGGTATACTATATGGGTAGAAGAAAGAAAAACAGCAAACGAAAGCGAAGTAAAAAATCTTATATTTCCAATAAATATAAAAATGTTAATGTAAAAAGAAATCAAAAAGATACTGTTTTTAGGATGTTATACAAAACAAAAAAAGAACTTCTGCCGCTTTTTAATGCTGTAAATAGTACTAATTATGAAAGTGAGGATGAACTGGAGATTGTAACCTTGGAAAACGCAGTATATATGTCGATGAAAAATGATGTATCATGCCTGCTTGATATGAATCTCCAGATATACGAGCATCAGTTATGTAAAACTTTACATAACTGCTCATCAGTTATGTAAAACTTTACATAACTGCTGTTATGTGCAGGAGCCACTTATGTTAAGACACATCTAAAATGCCTGTATATATTGAGTTTTCTCCTATTTTTCTTTACATAATTCCATTATACTCATTTCTGTAACTATTATCAATTAGTTTATAGAAAGTGAGGTACTTATGGAATTAACAAAGATCACAGACATCGGGGAGGGACTATTTATTCTTATGAAAGAATTGGGGTATTCAGATGCTTCGATTAATTCATATAAAAGGATTTATTCCGATTTTCTAAATTCTCTTTCACCAAATGAAATCAATGAAGATTTAATGGAGCAATGTATCTCTGTATACACAGAGGACTATATCTCCAGACATGACACCCAATCATCTAATGGAAAAAAAAGACTTCGTGAAGTGATGCGATTCTTTAACATGATGCGTGATTATCACTTGTATGGAGTTATTCTTCATCACCGACTTAGAGATAAAACGCCTCCAAAGGAATATAATGATGTGATAAATGTTTTTTGTGATCGATTGATCACTGGTGGTCTGTCAAAAGGCACATCAGAAAGAGACCGTTTTGTATTAGAGCGTCTGTCGGATTTCCTAATACAACGCAAGTGTAAAAATTTTGCCGAAATGACAATGGAAGATTTATTGGCATTTTCTTCCGTACAGATGGGTTATTCGAAAAAAAGTGCGGCTGCTTCAATGTATGCATTGCGTGTTTTTGTTGATTTTCTAGCGGATACAGGAATTAATAGCGACTTGTCAAAACAGGCTCTTCCAAAGGTGCATTATGTCAGCCGGAGACATCTTCCCAAAATCTGGAGTGATGACGAATGTCGCAGGGTGCTGGAGGCGGTGAATCGTAACTCGCCTACAGGGAAAAGGGATTTTGCCATACTCATGCTTGTGATTAATCATGGGCTTAGAACCAGCGATGTCCTAAATCTTACATTCTCTGACATAGATTGGCATGCCGGCGAGATACATTTTGTGCAAAAAAAGACTGGTGGTGCAGGAACAGTTATTCTTGACGATGCAACCGGATGGGCAATTATCGACTATCTGAAAAATGGACGTCCAAACATTAAACAATACCCTAACATATTTTTGCAGGCAAAGGCACCTTATATTCCGATGAACAGCTTCAATGTTTGCCTTCAGAAATATGTGGAGCGTGCGGGCATTAGTTACAATAAGGATCAAATGCATGGATTGCATTCGCTGCGTCATTCGCTCGCCACAAGGATGCTTGAAAGCGGAACATCCACAGAGACGATATCAGAAGTTCTTGGACATATAAACATTAACTCAACTGTTGATTATCTACAAATTAGTATTGATCAACTTCGTAAATGTTCACTGGAAACGGAGGTGGAATAATGATCATCTCCATATCAGATTCTAAAAAATTTATAAGCTGCTATGCAAAAGAGTTGGAAGAGTTTCTTCATATAAGGAAAATAGAACTTTCCGAAAATGGGGGATTGTCTGAAGAAGGGTTTCTGCACAGACTGGATAAATACATTAATGAGCAAACCGATGAACGCATACCTTTGACGAGTGAGTTTTGGGATGATTGGATGTCTCGTAAACCACATGAGAAAGTTATTACACAAAGCAAACGCTTAAACAGTACTAAGAAGGTAATCCGATACTTGCGCAGTACGGGAATTCAGGCTGATGAGCCTCGAGTTGAACTACGGCACACACAATCTGATTATGTGCCTTATATATTCTCCGATGATGAAATTGCAAGTATATTTGCAGCGGCAGATAATTACCCTTCCACACAGACAGCACCTTATTTGCATCTGTCTGTTCCTATAACATTCAGGATACTCTATGGTTGTGGGATGCGTGTGTCTGAACTGTTGAATTTAAAAATAAGTGATATTGATATAAATAACATGACCATATATATCAAAAATGCGAAGTTCAACAAGGCAAGGTATGTGCCCTTTTCAGCTTCACTTGCAAAGCATTTGAATCGCTATTTGAAGGAAAGGCATGCAGCAAGCCCTATGAACTTTTTCTTCATTGCAAAGACGGAAAACCGACCATATTGTTCTAATGAGGTTCATTATTGGTTCATGAAACTTTTGAAAAATGCCGGTATTGATCATCACGGAAAAGGGTACGGTCCTCGTGTTCATGACTTTCGCCATACTTTTGCAGTACACTGCCTCAGAAGATATATTCTTGAGGGTGGAGATGTATCCACAATGCTTCCAGTGTTGTCAGCATATCTGGGACATAAGGATCTGCGTGGAACACAGACTTATTTAAGGCTTACTACTGAATTGTACCCACATGTTATTTCAGCTCTCAAAGAAAAGCATGGCACTCTTATAGAGGGAGGTGTTTCGGATGCAGACTGACTTTGCGATACATTTGTCTGATTTTTTAGTCCATCATCTTCCTGAAGTGAAAGGTGTTAGCAAAAACACGATATTCTCATACCGTGATACATTTCGTCTCTTTTTGGAGTATTTTAGCCGATATGAAAGCATTCCTCCTGAAAAAATACATCTGTCAGATATTACTGTGGATCATGTTACCAAATTCCTTAACTGGATTGAAAATGAAAGGGGATGTTCGGTATCGACCAGAAATCAGCGCATGGCAGCACTACACTCTTTCTTACGTTATGTGCAAATATATTCACCTGAGTATCTATGTGAGTTTCAAAAGATTCTTTCCATCCCTCCCAAAAAGACACCTCAGCGAGAAATCAAATTCATACTGTTTGAAGACATGAAACATATTCTTGAAATGCCTGACATATCCACATCAAAAGGACGCAGGGATCGGATGATTATCTGTCTTCTTTATGATACAGGTGCAAGGGTTAGCGAACTGATAAACATAAGACTGCGGGATATTCGGGTAGATTCACCGGCTCGTATTACACTTTATGGGAAGGGGGAAAAACAACGATCAGTACCTTTAATGGATGATACGGTTACCTGTTTGAAGCAGTACTTGAAGGAACGGGAAAAACTATATGAAACATCAGGGACGGCTTTTCTTTTCTGTTCACATAACGGCGAGAAGTTCACAAGAGCGGGAATATCATACATATTAAAAAAATATGTTGACGCTGCCCGTTCCAAATGCACGGATCTTCCTGAAAAGGTCACTCCTCATTTACTTCGGCACAGCAAGGCAATGCATCTTCTTCAAGCTGGTGTAAATATCATTTATATAAAGGATATTCTTGGTCATGCGGATGTCACTACAACACAGATATATGCAAGAGCCGATATGTCAGCCAAAAGGGATGCCTTGGAAAAAGCGAGAATTCATATAGAAACCGATTCATCTATACCGGCATGGGCATCAGATATGGATTTAATGGATTGGCTGGAGATGCATACAAGGGTAATTATGTAAAGAAATATGCAGGAGCCACTAGTAAATTCATAAAACACATGCTAAACTTAACATAAGTGGCTCCTGCACATAACATCAATCGACTATTAATCCCAACATGCCGCTTAGAAATCTTATGTACATAACAAAACAGTTGGAAAAGCTGATTGTAAAAAAGGATTTATACGGTAGAAAGCTTATAACTCTTCCGAACCCCAGATTTATCGTGTTTTATAATGGAACCGACGAACAGCCGGAAACCGAAACCTTGTATCTGTCATCGGCGTATGAGCATAAGGAAAAAGAGGTAAATCTTGAGTTAAAAGTATTGCAATTGAACATAAACAAGGGCTATAATGAAGATATAAAAAGTAAATGTCCAAGTTTATTTCAATATATGCAGTACGTAGATATTTTGAGGGAAAACATGAAATCTCACCCTCTTAAAGAGGCTGTTATAATTACTGTTGATTACTGCATAGAACATGATATACTAAAGGACTTCTTATTAGCAAACAAAAGTGAGGTCATAAGTATGAGTATATTTGAATATGATGAAGAACTTCATAAGAAAACGCTTTTATCCGAAGGGTATGAGGATGGATATGTGGATGGTCATAAAGAAGGTCTTAAAGAAGGTCTTAAAGAAGGCTTGGAAGAAGGTCATAAGCAAGGTCATAATTCGGGTTATGAAGAAAAAACTATTGAAGCTATAATAAAGCTTTCAAAAAATATGAATCTCGACATTGATCGTTCTATGGAAGTTTTAGAAATACCACAAGATAAAAGAAAAAAGTATAAGGACATAATATTGGGTGCATATACACCTGCATAGTGTGAAGTTTACGCCACATGACATACCCGTGACAAAAAGGAGCAGCTATGGCAGCAAAAAAGGAAAAAATAGTTAATAATGGAATGCAGATAATTAACTCGCATATAAAAAGTGGGAGCTTTAGTAACCTGTATCTTTTTACAGGCGATGAGAAATATCTGATGCTTCAGTATAGAGACAATCTTGTTGGGGCTCTTATTGATAAGACCGATACTATGAATTACTCGGTTTTTCGTGATGAGAGTATATCGGAAAATGAAATTATATCCATAGCACAGACTATGCCTTTTTTTGCTGATAGAAGAGTAATTGTCGTGGAGGAAAGCGGCTTTTTCGCCAGGAAAATGGATGATGCTTTTGTGGATGCCATGAGCGATATCCCTGAAACTACCGTAATCATATTTATTGAAAGTAATACTGACGGGAAGCTAAAGCTATACAATTTGTTTTCCCAAAATGGAACAATAGCCGGATTTAGTACGCCTGATTCTGCTTCATTGGTCAAATGGGTAAGGAAGCTTTTTGCAGATGATGATATCGCTATAGAGGATGTGGCAATCTACAGACTTATAGACTGTACGGGCAACAATATGAACCGTATCTTTACAGAGGTTGAGAAGCTTAAGTCCTATGGTGCTGAAAGCAAAAAGATAACTATTGCAGATGTAAATGCATTGAGTGCTGATTTGGTTGAAGATAAAATCTTTGAAATGATTGATGAAATCTCCAGGAAAAATAATAAGAGGGTATTTAAGCTTTATGATGACCTTTTATATCTGAAGACGGATGCAATGAGTATAATTTCTCTTACTCTCCGTCAGTATGGAAAACTTCTTAAAACCTCTGAGGTTTTGGAAACCGGAAAGGATTTAAAAAGAGTTGCTTCGTATGCAAAGGTTCAGGAGTGGCAGGCGAAAAAATATATGGCAATTTGTGATAACTATACTACAAAACAGCTTGTCGAAAAGGTTAATTTTTGTATGGATGCAGACCGGATGGTAAAGACCGGCAGGATGAAAAAAGAATTAGCAGCAGAGATGATGATTCTTAATCTTCTTAAGTGAATATAAGTTAGCAAGTATGAGCTTTCTAATTCGAGTGCTAAGCATAGCGTGAGCGCAAGCGGGCTATGCGTGTATCTGAATTTAGATTCCAATCCCCATTGATAAATCGAGTAGGGAAGATGAAATCGCACCCTACTCGCCGCGCCGCCCGCGTGTCACGAAGTGACAATTTTCATTACACGGGCGTGTGCATATAAAAAACAGCGAACCATCGGCTCGCTGTTTTTTTATTAAAGACGGTTAACTGCAAGAGTTAAACGGGATACTTTTCTAGCTGCATTGTTCTTGTGGTATATTCCCTTAGAAGCTGCTTTGTTGATTTCTGAGATTGCAACCTTAAGTGCTGCCTCAGCTGCTGCCTTATCCTTTGCTTCGATAGCTGCATCAACCTTCTTAATCATTGTCTTAACCTTAGACCTGATAGCTTTATTTCTCATAGTCTTGGTCTCGATTACCTTAATTCTCTTCTTTGCAGATTTGATATTAGCCAAATCAGACACCTCCATTTTAAAATTAATTTACAGTATGTATAATAATTTCAATTAGGTCAAGACACGAACAATGTACCCACACCACCAGATACATCGGACCAATCGAAAATATCTTACAAAAATACTACGTTAAACAACACGCAACAAATAAAATAGCAAAAAATAACAAGTATGTCAAGTAAAAAATCAAATATTTCATCTGTTTCATCTGTTTATTTCATCTGTTGCATATTTTATTGGTATATTTCAACGTTTTACCCAATAACAACATTTTTGCGTATCAGTCAGAACTGTCACCATCAACAACTCCGTTGTTTAAAATAAGCTTGTCGTAATCGTCGATAGGCATAGGCTTTGCAAACAGGAAGCCCTGACCGATTTCGCAGTTGATGGAGCGGAGCATATCGAGCTGTTCATCGGTTTCGATACCTTCACTTACAATCTTTATATCCATGGCGTGTGCCATATCGATGATGCCCTGGAGTATCTTTACAGCACGCTCGTCATTTGCGGCAGAGCGTGATAAAAAGTCGTGGTCAAGCTTAATGATATCGACAGGCAAATCCTTAAGTAAGGTAAGAGAAGAGTAGCCTGAACCGAAGTCATCCATGTTAATAAGGAAGTCCATATCCTTTAGCTGTTTTAAGACGGTTATCATTTCATCATAGTGCTCGGCAAATATGCTTTCTGTTATTTCAAACTCTATGTAGTGATGAGGGATAAAGTATTTATCAACCGTGTTTTGTATGCGGGTGAGTAAATCCGCATGGGAAACGGTTGCCCTTGAAAGATTTACCGAAAACGGAAGTGCTTCCACGTCCTCATCAAGATATTTTCTTATGGATTTGCAGGCTTCTTCAAGCATAAAGAAGTCGATGTTATATATAAATCCGTTTTTCTCAAAGGTAGGTATAAAGCTTCCCGGCTCCAAGAATCCTCTGGTAGGAGACAGCCATCTTACCAAGAGCTCGCTGCCGATAAGCTTCTTGGTGCTTATATCGTATTTTGGCTGTGCATAGGCACAGAACTCACCGTTTTCCAGAGCATCGTACATGCTGTTTTCTATCTGGGCGGCGTTGAGAATTCTCTTGTGGTATTCATCATCATAATAAGCGTAGCTTATACCTGATTTTTCGTCGATGGATTTTTCGGTCATGATTGACCTGTCGACTAAGTGCATTATGTCATAGGAGCGTACGCTGTCATCGATTATAAGTATACCGGTTATGAAATCCACTGAGAACTTATCCTGAATCAGCTTGCATGCATCATGAACTTCATTTTTGATATTTTCAAAGGAACGCATAAAGCTTGCATTGTCCGGATAGCGCATCAGCAAGATAAATGTATCGTTTATTACTCTGGCAAAGGCTTCATTTTCACCTATATATTTCTTAAATATATCTGCAACGGTTTTAAGAGTTGTATCTCCGACTGAATAACCGTATGCTTCATTGATATACTTAAAGCTTTTAATATTTAAATATGCAAGTACATAATTTTCATTTTTGTTTTCATCAAGTATCTTTTGTGCATCAAGCTTAAACTTCTCAAAATTGCCATAGCCTGTAACCATATCCTTATATGAGGCTTCGGCGATTTTCTTTTCGATATTGATGTTTTGTTCTAATTCGAGTTTGAGCTTTTCTGCCTTGGTCTGCTTGTGAGCCGCCATAGACATGAGATATGTATTTTTACCTATGCTCCAATTGATAGGGATAAAGCTTGCGTCCAGACTTTCATCAAAGATCTTGTTGTATCTTGAAATTGTAACGATTCTGTCGCTTGCTTTGTGCATAGGGCAATCCTCACAAGGAGAATTTTTCTGGGAAATGCACATGTAGCATTTGGAACCGACAGATATTTCAGGATAGTAGTCCTTGCTTATGTCGTTGGAGTAAACTACTTCGTAGGTATCTCTGTCAATTATTATCATAGGATTTTGAACTATATCAAAGGCCTGTGCCGTATCATCACGCAAAAAGTCGAGAGCCTTTTGATTTTGCTTGGTACATATAGCCTCCGCAAAAAGCTTAAATAAAAGCTTAAAGGAGGAAAGAGTATCAGCAGTCCAGTTTACATTTATATCCATGGAATAAAAGCAGATATAACCTATAACCTTTCCTGTCAGCATTATCTCGGATTGAACCAGTTTTTTGATTCCTTCGAGGGAAGGGTTCATGCTGGAATTATTGAGCTTTAAAATTGAGGTATCCGATGAATACGCTATTCCGTCATTGCCCATGGAATCTATCTCTTCAAATACGGTCGCCGGAGTATGCTGCTTTTTCGTTATGTCATTTTTGACTCCTTCGGCACACCACTGGTGAGTACAGTTTACAAAATTTCTGTTAAAGCCGTATTCGAAAATGCTTATCTTGTCGATAGGATAAGTTGCACCTACAAGCTTTAATGCACGCTCTATACAGGTATAGGTATTGCTGCCCGTAAAGAGAGTTGACATTATATCATTTATGGTGCTGTTGCCGGTAGAGGACTCACGGCTGTTTTTGTACTCCGCACGCTCCATATCATCCTCATATAAGAAGAAACCGTTTTTGCCGCGCTGCTTAACCTGATAAAGGGCGGTGTCGGCATTTTCCATAAGGACATTCATAGGAAGCTGTTCATTGGTAGCGGCTATACCGATACTAAGTGTAACCTTTGGCGCATCTGCACTGCCGGGATAGCGGTTTCTTATGCTTTCACATATATAAGCCGCTTTTTCAAGGGCAAGTGTCATATCAAGAACATTGGTTAAGAAAAGACAAAATTCATCTCCGCCGAGACGACCTCCGCAGCCGTAATCACCGGCATATTTTTTGATGGATTCGGCTATAGAGATGATGACCTCGTCGCCGGTAAGATGACCGTAGGTGTCGTTTATATTTTTGAAATCATCTATATCAATCAGCATAAATACATTGTAGGAATTACCGTCTAATTCTCTTAAGCTTGATTTGATTTTATTTTCGGTTGTAACCTTGTTTAAAAGTCCGGTCATCTGGTCGGTTTCGGACTTTTCGATAAGTCTTTGCTGCTCCACCTTTTGTGCATGGATGTTACGCAAAAGACCGATAGCTCTTACCGGTTCCTCCTTCTCGTTGTAAATGCTTGAAAAGGATGAAAAATACCACTGGTATCCGCCGTTTTTAGTGTTCAGTTTAAACTCTGAAGCATGATACTCGGTTCCGGTTTTTGCAAGATAAAAAAGCTCCTCGATTGCACTTTTGCTATCTGCCGATGCAAGTCCTGTTTTAATCATATTGACAGAAGGATTTTCCATAACGGCATGTCCTTCAAAAATGTTCTCAAATTTATCTGCAAATTTAATGGTATCCGTAGCTATGTCGTACTCGTACGGAAGCTCTTCGGAAATGTCAGAAATTATCAGATATTTTTGCTCCTCTAAGGCAGCCTTCATCTCTGCCTCTTTCAGATTGGTAATATCCGATAAAACTATATTGACAACAGGGAAGCCCTCTGAAGTTTCGCCGGCGTTGGCAAATACCGCATTGACCCATTTTATATTGTCGCCTGCGCTTTTGATTCTAAAGTTTACTATCTGGGATTTGCCCTCTTCCTTAAGGTCGGCAAGGGCATCGATAACTGTAGCGAGGTCTTCGCTAAAGATAAGGGTAAGCATGCTTCTTCCAAAGGTTTCTTTATATGAATCCTTTGTATAACCGCATATACTGTAAAAATAGTTGTTTGCCCATATGAGACTTAAGTTATTATCAAGAAGATGCTTGCTTAATCCGCTCGGAACGGTGTTGGCAAAAATCTCAAGGTCCGTCTTTGCCTGGGCAGTTTCGCTGGCAGCAGTTTCAAGGTGGGTGATGTCCGTGAAGACGCATTGAAGTACATCCCTTCCGTCATTTAAGGAATATGCCTGTCCGTTACATAAAACAGTGAGTATGTCACCGGTTTTTGTAACTACTCTTTTTTGAAATGTAATAAGATTGGATATGCTAAGCTGATAGTTGATGGAAGTGATAGTTTCGGTAAAATCATCAACATAAAGAAGCTTATCGAGAGTATTGATTTTTCCGGCTAACTCTCTCGGAGAATAGCCTGTCATAACACATAGTCCCTGATCAAAATCAAGTATGTTATATGGAGCAGCCGTATCGAGAACAAAGGTTGCCACCACATTTTCCTTTGGCTTTGCTGTTGCTGCCATAATTTCACCACCCATAACAAAATATGTAAAAATTATAACATGGCTAAAGGTATTATGGCAAGAAAAATACACTACTGTAAATAAAGTAAAATACACTTTAAAAACGTGTCCTAAAAACCAAAGAATTCTTTACAGATAAGGTTAAAAATGGTACAATGGAAAAGGTAATTGTCTTGACCGGCCGAAAGGACTTTTGGTTAGGAATAGACATAATGTTTACAATATTTACAAGAAGATGATGGTTATGGAAAGATACAGAAAGATTTCATTTATTGCGAGCCTTTGTGTGGCGCTGTTTATTATAAATTTTGCATTCTGTATCCTTTGCATGAATAAGGCTGTTTATGAAAGATGCTTTGAAAATTATGTTGCAGATGTAAATGTAGAAGAGGACTTAACTTTAGATGTATCGACTGCGACAGACACAGATGCTGATTACAGCGTGCGACTTGAAGATTTTGAAAGGAAGGCCAATTTTGAAAAGCTTTCGGAGGATTTCAAAGCATTTTTTAAAGGGAAATATGAGCTTATCGGATATGAATTGGATGAGCACAATGTGGATAGATTAAATCATATAAAGTGGTTTTACAGACTTGCATGGTTTGTGTCGATTGCGACACTTGCAGGCATGGTGCATTCCTTTGTTATTTTGTCAAAGAGAAGGATGTTTATGCCGTTTATATACGGTGGAGTGCTGGCTGCATTTTTTACATCTGTCAATGCATTGGTGTTCATGAAATCAGATAAGGAATTTTACGTAGCTGCAAGGGATATGGTTTTCAGAAAAAACTATAGTTATTTCAGTGATAAGGATATACTGCTGCAGATTTTACCGCCTGATTATGCAAGGTGGATGGCGATAGCATATCTTTTGTTTGTGGCAGTACTTATAATATTAATGATTTTTATAAGATGGTTTATATTATTCTGCGGAAGACCGCATAAATTTTAATTACGGAGGTTATTTGGATGAACGAGAGACTTGAAAACTGGGTAAACTGGGTGCTTTATGACGAGCTTGCAAAGGGCGAGATAAATGCACCGAAGCATATTCTCGGAATACATGATTACGGAGAGGGACAGGTTATAACCGTGTACAGACCTCATGCCGATTCGGTGTTTGTAACATCGGTTACGGGTAAGAGTCCTGTGGAGATGGTTAAGCTTGCAGAGGGCTTTTACGGAGCATATTTCCCTAAGAAAAAATATAAGGGCAATAAGTATCGTATCCGGACTAACTATCAGGACGGAACTACGGTTACAACTGCTGATGCATATGCCTTCGATGGACTTATAACAGATTATGATACTTACCTTTTCAATGAGGGTAAGAACTATGATATCTACGAGAAGCTTGGAGCACATCCGATGAAGATAGACGGCGTTGAAGGAACCTACTTTGCGGTATGGGCACCAAATGCAAGACGTGTAAGCGTTGTCGGTGATTTCAATATGTGGGACGGCGGACTCAATCCGATGCAGCTTCATTCGGTTTCCGGAATTCACGAGCTCTTTATACCGGATGTAAAAGAGGGTGCGGTTTACAAGTTCCAGATACTTACAAGAGACGGTGAGATTTTATATAAGGCCGATCCGTACGGAAATTACAATCAGGTTAGACCGGACAATGCCAATATCGTAGCAAATCTTAATAAGTTCAAATGGACCGATACCAAGTGGGTTGAGGACAGAGATAAGATAAAAAGAGTTGACAGGATAAAGAGCCCGATGTCTATATACGAGGTTCATCTCGGTTCCTGGAAGAAAAAGATTGAGGATTCGGATTTCGGCTTTTACAACTATCGCGAGCTTGCTAAGATGCTCGGTGATTATGTGGAGGAGATGGGCTATACACATATCGAGCTTATGGGTATCGCAGAGTATCCGTTTGACGGTTCCTGGGGTTATCAGGTAACCAATTATTATGCACCTACTTCAAGATACGGTGCACCGGATGACTTTATGTACTTCGTTGATTATATGCACAGTAAGGGAATCGGCGTTATCCTTGACTGGGTACCGGCACATTTCCCAAGAGATGCACATGGACTCGGAAGATTTGACGGTATGCCTTTATATGAGCATCCGGATTCAAGAAGAGGCGAGCACCCTGACTGGGGTACCTATATATTTGATTACGGCAGAAAAGAGGTTAGTAACTTCCTTACTGCAAATGCTTTGTTCTGGGTTGAGAAGTTCCATATCGATGCACTTCGTGTAGATGCGGTTGCATCCATGCTTTACCTTGACTACGGTAAGCAGAGCGGACAGTGGCTTCCTAACAAGGACGGCGGAAATGAAAACTATGATGCAATCAAGCTTTTGCAGAAGATAAATACTGTTATGGAGGAGAGAAATCCCGGAGCATATCTTATCGCTGAGGAGTCTACTGCATGGGCAGGTGTTACTGCACCGGCTTCACTTAAGGGACTTGGATTCTTATTTAAGTGGAACATGGGTTGGATGAATGACTTCCTTGAGTATATGAAGCTTGATCCGTACTTCAGATCCTTTAACCACAACAAGCTCACTTTCAGTTTGTCATATACCTATTCGGAGAACTATGTACTTGTAATCTCACACGATGAGGTTGTACACCTTAAGTGTTCGATGATCAATAAAATGCCGGGCTTTGAGTTTGATAAATTTGCGAACCTTCGTGCCGCATACGGATTTATGCTTGGACATCCGGGCAAGAAGCTCTTGTTTATGGGACAGGAGTTTGCACAGCTTCGTGAGTGGAGCGAGGCAAGAAGCCTTGACTGGTATCTGTTAGACCAGCCGCTTCACAGCAAGATGAAGGACTTTGTGGCTGCGCTCAACCATATGTACACTAAGTACGATGCACTTTATTATAATGATAATGAGGTTATGGGCTTTGAGTGGATCAAGGTAGATGATGCCAAGGAAGGTATCGTGGCATTTATGAGAAGAGGAAAGACCGCTAAAGATCAGCTTATGTTCATCTGCAACTTCGTACCTGTTGAAAGAAATAATTACATGATAGGTGCACCTTGCCTTACAAAGTATGAAGAGATATTAAATTCAGATGACGAGAAGTTTGGAGGTCACGGAAATGTAAACGGAACCGTTACCGCACTTCCGCAGCCATGCGACAGAATGAAGAATTCAATCTGCGTAAATGTACCGCCGCTTTCAGTAATGGTATTCAGATACGATTACACAGACAAAAAATAAACTTTAATGTGTCAAGGGGACGGTTCTTGTTGACACATTTTAAGCTATATGAGGTTATCAAGATGAGCTATAAATATAAATAAGATAGTTGTGAGAGCTAGCCATCAATTTGCTAAATCAGAACGTTCACCTTCTTTATGCTTTGCACGAAATCGAGAACTCGCTTCGCTCAGACACTCGATTTCTGAGCAAGCATATGCGAAGGTTCACTTCTGATTTTAAGCAAATCGGGCTAAATGCTTTCAAAATATTTATTTATATTACAGCTCATCTTGACATCCTGTTATATTTTTGGATAATGTGTCAACAAGAACCGTCCCCGGTGACACATATGTAGGATTTTGTATGAAGACTTTTAAAAAGATTGTTAAGATATTTGTTATTGTGATTGGTGTGATTGTGCTTGCGGTGGTTCTTTTTACTGTGGGCATAAATGCGTTTGTGAGATTTAGCACAAAGAATAGAATAATTGATGCTGATGAGGCGGCAGACCTTACTGATGTGGACTGTATCATCGTGTTGGGTGCTTCGGTTAAGCACGGCGATACTCCAAGTCTTATGCTAAGTGACAGACTTGATCGGGCGATTGAGTTATATAAGGCAGGTGTGGCGCCTAAGATTATTATGAGCGGTGACCATGGCAGCAAGTATTATAATGAGGTTCAGGTTATGAAGGATTATGCCATAGCAAGAGGTGTTCCTTCAGAGGATATATTTATGGATCATGCCGGATTTTCCACCTATGATACCATGTATAGGGCTAAGGAAATATTTGGCGCAAAAAAGGTCGTTATCGTAACACAGAGATATCATCTGTACCGTTCGGTATATGTTGCAAAAAGTCTTGGAATGGATTCGTACGGCGTGGCAGCTAAGGATGAGAGATATCACGGACAGACCAAAAGGGATTTAAGAGAGATAGTTGCGGTTGACAAGGATTTTATCTGGTCTATCTTTAAATTCAAACCCACATTTCTTGGTGATAAGATTCCGCTTGACCAAAGCGGTGATGTGACCAACGATCAGGGTGGGGATATAAATTAAAAAATGGAGGTTTTTTTGATGGAAATGTTATCACTTGCAAATGAGTTAAAGGAGAACGCTTATCCGGGAAGAGGTATAGTGATCGGAGTATCCGAGGACGGTACCAAGGCGGTAACCGCTTACTTCATAATGGGTAGAAGTTCAAACAGCAGAAACAGAGTATTTGTGGAAGAAGGAGAGGGTATCCGTACCGAAGCCTTTGATCCTTCCAAGCTTGAGGACCCAAGTCTTATAATTTACGTGCCTGTTAGAGTGCTTGGTAATAAGACCATAGTTACAAACGGTGATCAGACAGACACAATCTATGAAGGTATGGACAAGCAGAGCACCTTTGAACAGTCGCTTCGCTCACGCGAGTTCGAGCCGGACGGCCCTAATTATACACCGAGAATTTCCGGAATCATGCATGTTGAAGGCGGTAACTTTAACTATGCCATGTCAATATTAAAGAGCAATAACGGAAATCCTGATGCATGCAACAGATACACCTTTGCATACCAAAATCCTGTAGCAGGTGAGGGACATTTCATCCATACATATATGCACGACGGCAATCCGCTCCCAAGCTTCGAGGGCGAGCCAAAGTGGGTAAAAATATCAGGCGACATCGACACCTTCACAGATGAGGTCTGGACAAGCTTGAACGAAGACAATAAAGTATCTTTATTTGTGCGATTCATAGATATCGCAACCGGAAAGTATGAGACAAGGATAGTAAATAAGAATAAGTAACATTTATTTATCCCGAATTGATAATAAGTATTCTGACTGACTTTATATAAAATGTGCTAAGCATGGCGTTAAGTAGCACGTGCCATGCGTGTACATTTTATATAAAGTCAGTCAGAAAAATGAAATTAGGAGGAAACTATGAAAGAGATAGAATTAAAGTACGGATGCAATCCGAATCAGAAACCATCAAGAATATATATGGAGGACGGAAGCGAGCTTCCTGTTACAGTGTTAAACGGCAAGCCGGGATATATCAATTTCCTTGATGCATTTAACGGCTGGCAGCTGGTTAAGGAGTTAAAGGCTGCTACTAACCTTCCTGCAGCTACTTCCTTTAAGCATGTATCACCTGCAGGTGCTGCAGTTGGACTTCCACTTTCGGATACACTTGCCAAGATTTACTGGGTAGATGATTTGGGTGAGCTTTCGCCGCTTGCATGTGCTTACGCAAGAGCAAGAGGTGCAGACAGAATGTCTTCCTTCGGTGACTTTATCGCACTTTCTGATGTGTGTGATGTAGATACAGCAAAGCTTATCAAAAGAGAGGTTTCAGACGGAGTAATCGCTCCGGGCTATACAGATGAGGCACTTGAAATCTTAAAGGCAAAGAAGAAGGGTAACTACAATGTTATTCAGATAGATGAGTCTTATGTTCCTGCTGAGCTTGAGAAAAAGCAGGTTTACGGAATTACCTTTGAGCAGGGAAGAAATGAGCTCGATGTAAATGGCGATTTGCTTTCCAATATAGTTACAAAAAATAAGGATATACCTGACTGGGCACTTATGGATATGAAGATTTCTCTTATCATTTTAAAGTATACTCAGTCAAACTCGGTTTGCTATGTAAAGAATGGTCAGGCAATCGGTATCGGTGCGGGACAGCAGTCAAGAATTCACTGTACAAGACTTGCCGGACAGAAGGCTGACAACTGGTTCTTGCGTCAGTCACCACAGGTGCTTGGTTTACAGTTTATCGATTCACTCGGACGTGCAGACAGAGACAATGCAATCGATGTATATATGGGTGATGAGTACGAGGATGTTCTTCGCGAGGGCGAATGGCAGAAGAGATTTAAGGTTAAGCCTGAGGTATTTACACGCGAAGAAAAGAAGGCATGGTTAGAGAAAAATCAGGATGTTATCCTTGGATCGGATGCGTTCTTCCCATTTTCGGATAATATCGAAAGAGCTAAGAAGAGCGGCGTAAAATATATCGCTCAGCCGGGTGGTTCGGTAAGAGATGACCTTGTAATCGAGTGTGCCGACAGCTACGATATGGTAATGGCGTTTACAGGTATAAGATTGTTCCATCACTAATCAAAAAAAGTGTGTCATAATTTTATTTTGACACACTTTTTACGTGCATATATGATTAACAGTGATAAAGAGGTTTTTATGAGTTCGTTATTAAAGAAAGATAATGTTAAAGATACGGAAAGATATAGATACTATGACTTGATAAGGGTGATATCCTTGGGGTTGATTGTGCTTTATCATATGCTTGTGTACCTATATTCAAGTGGCGTTTATACTTTTGAAGAGGTTGCTGTTTATTTTCAAAATCCAAATATGCATATAGCAACCCTTTCTGTTTCTGTATTTTTTATTCTTTCAGGTGCGGGACTTATTACAAGTGCTGATAAATCATACAGTGTGAAAAGTTTTTACAAGAAAAGATTTATAAGACTGATGCCTTCGTTTTATATAGTTAATATTCTCTTATATGTGTATCTTTGGATCAAATTAAAAGGCATAGGACTTCCTGACATTCCAAGATGGAGATTTATTTATTCATTTCTTGGTATTGACGGTTGGCTCGCGATACACAAAGTTCCTACATTTTATAAGGCAATAGGCGAATGGTTTCTAGGCGCGATAATTATCTTGTATGTACTGTTTCCGGTATTTAAATTTTTTATGGATAAATATCCTAAGATATTTTTTGTCGTTTCAGCGTGCGTTTATGTAATTACCGCATATAGTGGCATAAGTTTTAAAGTGCCGCTTTGGGAGAATTTGATAATCAAGGGCTGCGAATTTATATTGGGAATGTATTTTGGAAGATATTTTAAGAGATTTCCTTCTAAATGTATGTATGTTTCATTTCCTGTTCTGGTATATTTTATTGTCAGTAAAAGTGCGCTTAATATCAATGTGGCGTTGAAAATTACGATGGCTTCAGTTGCCTTTTTTGTATCATGTTCGTTTTTTGAAGAATTGTTGAAAAAATACAAATTAAGAATACTTGATTTTTTGAGTAGTGTTTCTTATGAAGTATTGCTGGTACATCATTTCATAATTCTTGATATGGGTTCATGGCTTTCAAAATGGTATGTAAACAAATATATGATTTTGCTAATGTTTTTATACCAGTTTATAGTTATAATAATTGTTGCATTCTTGGTTAAGCTATTGACAAAATATGTTCTGAAATTAATCAAAAAGATTGCGGTTAGGGAGAAAACAGAAAAATGACCCGTAAAAGACTTTTTTTGGAATGGATAAGAATTGTGTTCGGATTGCTGGTTTTCGCATTGGGAGTCCATATGACGATATATGCCAATATCGGACTTGCACCATGGGACTGCCTGGGGATGGGTATGGCGAAGCATACACCGTTTAATTATGGAATTTCCATGACGATTATGGCAGTGATTATTCTTTTGATAGATGTTTTGCTCAAGGAAAAGATAGGCTACGGAACAATCATAGATGCACTCCTTACAGGTAATTTTGTGCAGATGTATAACAGTCTCAATCCGTTTCCTGAAAATAATAATCTCTGGTTGGGAATTGTTATAATGCTTGTCGGATTTGTGTTTATGGCAATCGGAATGTGGATATACATGAGTGCGGAGCAGTGCTGTGGTCCGAGAGATGCGCTTTTGGTAGGACTCGGAAAGAGAATGTCAAGGGTCCCGATAGGCATAGTTGAGGTAATGCTTTGGGCTGTGGTTTTGCTGGCAGGGTATCTGCTTGGAGGCTCGGTAGGTATAGGAACTCTGATAAGTACATTTGGAGCAGGACTCGTGATGCAGCTTGTGTATTATCTTATAAAGTTTGAACCAAGAGAACTGAAGCATAAGGGAGTTATTGAGGTATCGAAGGCACTTGTAGGAAGATGAATTATTGATTATAATATTTTCAAATCACGATTTGGATCATAAAGTATATGGGAAGAAGGTAGCGTATGAAGAAAACAACCAAAACAAAACTGATAGCGGCAGCTTTGACCAGTGGAGTGTTTCTGGCCGGATTTACAAGCTGCAGGTCAAACAAGAACGATCAGACAACGGATAAGCCGACAACAGAGGATATCGAGATAACGGAGCCGGCGACGGTGTATGGTCCGCCGACAGACTTTGATGATACAACTACTGAAGAGACAACTACCGAGAAATATAATCCGGAGGATGATGTACCTGAGGATGTGTATGGACCACCGGAGGATTTTGAGTAAAATAATTTGTCGGGCTGTATAAAATATGCCGGTTGATTGCATGGGGTAATTTGTATGTTAAATGTTGATATAAAATATGAACATATGAGGCAGCTCGCCGAGTATAGGGAAGGTCTTAAGAAAAAGCCGTTACTCAAGAATCTTTTTCTGGAGCTTACACTTCGGTGTAATGAACGCTGCCTGCATTGTGGAAGCTCCTGCGGAGATGTTAAAAGTGAAGAATTAACCTTGGAGCAGTACAAAGCATTTTTGGATGAGGTAAAGGAAGACTTTGGAACAAAGGGCTTTATGCTTTGCATAACCGGAGGGGAGCCGCTGCTCAGAAAAGACTTCTTTGACATAATGGGCTATGCAAAAATGCTTGGATTTAAGTGGGGAATGACGAGTAACGGTACTTTAATCACGCCGAAAGTTGCAAAGAAGCTCTATGAGGCAGGGATGAGCACCATATCTGTTAGTATCGACGGACTTGAGGAAACTCATGATGCTTTCAGACAGACTCCGGGCGGCTACAAGAAGGCAATGGAGGGTATCCAAAATCTTATAGATGTAGGAAAATTCAAGGCCGTTCAGGTTACTACTGTGGTTACCCATCAAAATATAGGCGAGTTGGATGCGTTATATGAAATATTTGACAAAATGGATATAGATTCCTGGAGAGTAATAAATATCGAGCCTATGGGAAGGGCAAAGCTTCATCCGGAGCTTATTTTAACCAAAGAGGATTATCGGTATCTGATGGAATTTATCAGAGATAAGAGGATGGCCGGTGAGCCTGTGGAATACGGCTGCAGTCATTATCTTGGCGGAGAATACGAGCGCGAGATAAGAGACTGGTACTTCATCTGCTCGGCAGGCCTTTATGTCGCAAGTATAACCGCAAGCGGTGATATAATAGCATGTCTTGATATCGAGAGAAGACCGGAGCTGGTGCAGGGAAATATATTAAAGGACAGATTTAAGGATGTATGGGAAAACCGGTTTGGGGAATTTAGAATTGACTTAAGCGACAGATGCGACAAATGTCAAGGCTGCAGCGAAAAGGACAGATGTCACGGGGATTCCTATCATAGCTGGGACTTTGAAAACAATGAACCGATTTTGTGCTTTAAGGATATATTGTTTTAATATAATGTTTGTTTGAACGACAATTGTGTCAATTGGGCGTACGCCTGATTGACACTTTTTTTTACCATTAAATAAATGTGATAAATACGTGTGTTTTATGTAATACGAATAAAATAGAAACAAGTGTCCCGCCAAAATGTCGTATTTACGAACTACTATCTATAATTATAGTATGATAGAATTACAATGTATTATTGTACAATTTTTTTATGCACACGCTCGCGTAATGAAATTTGTCACTGCGTGACACGCGGGCGGCGCGGCGAGTAGGGTGCGATTTCATCTTCCCTACTCGATTAATAATATAAATTGGCATATGTGAGAGGAGCAGCATTAATGGATAACAATTATGGCAACGGACAAAATGGTCAGGGCTATAACGTAAACCCGAATATGACAAACAATCAACAATATAATTACGGTCAGCAGAATGGTCAGCAACAGAACTATCAGCAACAGAGCTACCAGCAGCAGAACTATCAACAACAGAATTATCAGCAGCAATATAATGGGCAGCAGATGCCAAATCAACAGATGTATAACCAACAGCCTGTCTATCAGACGGGTGGCGGAAACGGCAACAATGGCGGCAATAATCAAAATAATGGCGGTAAGAAGACAGGTCTTATCGTAGGCCTGATAATTGCTGCTGTGGCTATTATTGCGATTATCATAGTTGTCGTTTTGATGAAAAATAAGAAAGATGATGATTCTGATTCTAAAGGTAAGTCGGATAAAACGGAAACAGTTACCGAGGCGGATTTAACCGAAGCGACAGAAAGGGATACAGAAGCTACTGAAGAAGCCACGAACGAAGTGTCAGAGGACACAACAGAGGATGTAGCTAAGGATGTAAACCATGATCCGAACAATGGTGAGGACTATGTTCCGGAAAATCCAATTATAGTTGACAATGAGGTTTTTACCGTTGAGATAACCAATATACACCATTTCCATCCTGAAGCGGAAGAGTATGATTATGAAGAAAGATCCTACAGATGGGATATGAAGATTACCAACAACAGGAAAAAAGGTGGAATAGAGGTAAATGCAATGGATTGTGAGTATAACGGAATCATAATCGGTCGAAAAGAGCTTAATCCCGATGATGTAATTGCTCCGGGCGAGAGCAGAGAGGTGTCTTTTATGTGGCTGGATGAGAGTGATTGGTTATCCGATTATTCGGGCTTTACCGATGCCACAAGCATTAAGGTGTATTTTACGGCGGTTGATGAGGAATTTCAGTTTTTGATTGGCGAAGATGTGGAGTACTATCCTTATGGTGAGGAAAATGCTGTAAGTGATCTGCCGGATTTGTCCGGTCTTACACCTTTGATAGATTATAACGGCTTGAAATTTTACTTAACCTGTTTTTACACCAAGGAAGAGGGATTTTACGAGTCAATGCCTCTTAAGGGATTTATAATCAATGATTCCGATGTGAATTATTATCTTGAAGATCAATGGGAGGACATGACCTTAAACGGAGTCAGTACAGGCGGAAACTATCTGACAACTTACGCCGGTGCACATAAGGTATATTATTTCCAGGCATGGGTTGATGGCACCGAGGAACCGGTTATGGCATCAGACTCTAACACTATCCAAATAAGATATAAGCTTATCGAATGCACAAGACAAGATGCAGGAACTTATGCCTGGGAAGATGAGGTTTATGATTCAATATTTGAATGTACTTTACCGTCTTATAAGTATTGATTAAAATATTACGACATATGTTGAAGGAGAGGGGAAATGGATAATAATCAAAATCAGCAAGGATATGCCGGACAGGGTTATCAACAAAATGCCGCAGGGCAGCAGTATAATGCACAGCAGCAGTACAACCAGCAGCAGTATGATGCCGCTCAAAATGCTGCACAGCAGCAGTACTACCAGCAGCAGTACGAGATGCAACAGCAGTACTACCAACAGATGTATGCACAGCAGCAGGCACAGCAACCACAGCAGGATGCAGTGCAGCAACAGTATGCCGGACAACAGGATGCTATGCAGCAACAGTACAGCGGGCAGCAGGGCACACAGCAATATTATCAACAGCAGGCACATCCGGTGGGACAGCCGGATAATCAGTATAATCAGGCTTCGGGCAACGGAACCGGTGGTACTTCCGGCGGAGGGAAAAAGAAAACCGGTCTTATAATAGGTATAATTGCAGCGGTAGTTATATTGGTCGCTGTAATTATTACAATCGTTGTTGTGAAAAATAAGAAGAAAGATAAGGACGATAAGAAAAACGATAAAACCACAGAAGCTTCTTCTACAGAGGATACGGATACGACTGAAGAGGATACAACAGAGGAAGCAGTTTCGAATGAGAGATATTTCTCTTTAAGTCGTGCTTATGACAAGGACGGAAATGATTACACTGATGTATTTTTAGATTACGAACAGTCCGGAATGCATTCTTTTGTTTATCTTAATACTGATTCGTATACAGGATATGTCTATATGTCAGGTGATTATGTTACAGATATAGACAGTGCAGAGTTTGATGCGGATGAGATATATCTGATATGTGATGATTTTAGTATTATTCTTAAGGACGATAAGATTACATTTTCGGATAATGCAGGCGAGATGATTCTTGAGTTTACCGAGATATCTGCCGAGGAGTATGCCGTAATTGATGCGGATACATTTGGCGGTTCCGGCGGCTCAGGTGGCGGAGAGACCGTTCAGACAGGTGAGTATGATTATGTTCCTGATAATCCTATCCTCTATGATGATGACGTGTTGACAATTGAGATCGCCAATATCCATAAGTATGAACCGGATGAGCATTACAAGGAAGATGCGCTTTACAGATGGGATCTCAAAATAACCAACAACAGGAAAAAGGGCGGTATCTATGTTGATTTCATGGATATGCAGTATAACAATGTTGTTATAGGCGGAAGACATCTTAATAATGATGCGCCTATAGGAGTCGGACAGACAAGAGAGATATCCCTTTCATGGCTCGAGTTTATTGACAACTATAGATACTTTGGTGATGCGGCATCCTGTAAATTTACTTTGCATGTCGAGGATGATGACTATAATGACTTGTATGATAAGCCGATTGAGTTCTATGCCAACGGAGTGGAAAATGATGCAAGTGCTGTTCCTGATCTTTCAGCCTATACTCCGTTTTTGGAATACGAGGGTATGAGATTCTATATAACTGACACTTATCTTGACGAAGATGATTATATAATGATGGAAGGCTTTTTGGTAAATGATTCGGATGTTTTTTATTATCTTGAAGCATGTTATAATGATGACATATATGTAAACGGAGTTGCATTTGAAAGAGCAGACAGGATACATATGGGTGTATCTCCTCATACAACGTCTTATTTTCAGGGATGGATAAAAATGGAGGATGAATATGGACCTGAGAACGGCTTTAATATAAGTATTCCGTATACAATTCGTGATTATGATACATATGATGAAATTGTACCTGAACAGCAGTACAGCTTCTCTATGCCGTACAAGAAGGAAGAGGCAGAAGAACCTGAGGATATTTACGAAGAGTATGATATAAGTGATTGGTAAAATATAAAGCAGGGGGCACATGGGAGATGGATAATAACAATCAGCAAAATAATATGCAGCAGCAGTACTATCAGCAGCAGTATGAGATGCAACAGCAGTACTATCAGCAGCAGTATGAGATGCAACAGCAAAATTACAGTCAGCCGTCAGGTGGAAATTATACGACACCGGCAGGTAACGGAGCTTCATCCGGTTCTTCAAACGGTGGAAACGGTGGTAAGAAGAAAACCGGTCTTATCATCGGAATTATAATTGCGATTTTGGCTGTGATAGCTGTAGTTGTAATAATAGTTGTTGCTAAAAATAAAAAATCAGAGGACTCTGATAAGAAGTCCAAGACTACTACCGAGAGTGAGATAACCGAGGCAAAGGACACCGATGACGGAACTACTGAGGGTGATATAGTTATTGAAGATACAGTGACAGAGGAAGCAGATACTTCTACCGAGGAAGCCATTGATGATGTAAATCATGATCCGTCTGTCGGAACTGATTATGTACCGGAGAATCCTATAATAGTTGATAATGAAGTTATGACAATTGAGATAGTTAATATTCACCATCCACAGCCGGGAGAGGATTTTGAAGATGCCCGCTACAGATGGGATTTGAAGGTAACCAACAACAGGGCAAAGGGCGGCATCTGGGTTAATTTCTATTTTGTAAGATATAACGGTGTTGAGATCGGAAGAAAAGCACTTACACCGCAGTCACGTGTAGCAAAAGGGCAGACCAGAGAGGTTTCTATAATCTGGCTGGATGACCACAACTGGGATTATGATTATACAGGTTTTTCAGAGGAACCGTCGAGCTTGGAGTTTTACGCAGAAGCAGAGGATGAGGACTATAATTTCCTTATCGGAGAAGATGTTGCATTTTACCCTAACGGACAGGAAAATGCTGTAAGTGATGTGCCTGATCTGTCAGGGCTCACACCTATGATTGATTACAACGGTGTAAAATTTTATATAACAAGAGTCAATACTCAGGAAGAAGATGATGATACAATCTGCATAAAGGGTTTTGTAGTTAATGATTCAGATATTGGTTATGATTTTAACTGCTGGGGTGACGAGGTTGAGGTTAACGGAAACGGAGCATTTGGAAATTCTTTAGGCTTTGATTTATATCCGAATTCGGTACATTATTTCCAGGGGTGGATGGATTTGCCGGAAGGCAATTATGTCTACGACGGAGAAGATGTGGAAATCGGTATGCAGTATGAAATGACGGAATGCTTTATGGATATAGGCCGGATATGGACAAATCGTGATAACCCTTATCCGGTTGTAGAGGGAACGATGTTTAAGTGCATTGCTCCTGCAATAAAAACAAGTACTCATATGTACTAAATATAATCAGAAAGGAATCTGCTTATGAAGAAAAAAAAGATAATTGCAGCATTACTCGCAGGAGCTATGTCGCTTTCGATGCTTACAGGCTGCAGCGAGAGTAGTACGAGTGATACGACAGAAAATTCATATGATATATATGATGATACGGAAGACGGAGGCTATACACCGCTTACACCGATAACGCCGTCTCCTTCCGATAATACGGAAACACAGGTTGCAGAACCGATTACCAATATCAATACAGCTGCATACAGCGGAATATTTGGTGAATTACAAACCGGATATGATCAGACCAGCGGCGTAGAGGTAGTTGAGGGCTTTGTACCATACGGATGGACTATGGAGACCGCAGTAAACTGGAATACGGCAGATATGTCCTATCCGGGACAGGCGACAGTGGTATTTCAAAGTCCTGACGGACAGGCGACGGTCATATATCAGACCTCGTCACACTATGAATTTTCATGGGATTCACTCGGACAGATGGATGAGCCTGTTATAGATACCGTAAAGCGAGTGAAAAAACAGCCTTATATGACAGCGGACGAATACATTTCGTATTTTATGGATACTTATTTTTCAACAGACCATACCCTGCTCTATCAGATGGAACAGCCGCAGGAGCTTATCGATTATGTAAATGGCAATCTCAATACAATGATTGCCTCGACAGAGCAGCAGCTTCAGATGGTCAATTCGGTTCCGGGCAATACCATGGGAAATGACTATACACTTGCAGGTGCTGAGGCTACCGTAGGTTACAGACAGGATACCCTTAACTATGACGGAATTACTTACTATACAGAGTCGATGGCAGTCAATTATGCCTGTGAGATATTTTATGATGCACAGGTATATCAGCTTACCTTTGATTCGTGGGACAACGATTTTGTTATAATGTATGCTGCAACAAGCGAAGAAGCATTTAATGAGTATTATAATTACTATAAAATGATATATGAAAATTTGGCAGTTATGCCGAGATTTGTATATCTTATAAAGGCGTACTCCGATCAGCTCTGGGCTATAAGACTGGATGCGCAAAATACTTCCAACAGAGAGTTCAATGACATGCTCAATGATTACAGCGGTGCAACCGCTGCAGACAGATTTACCGAAAGCTGGTGCGACGTTATAACAGAGAGGGATTCATATCAGTCTCTCGACGGAAGCGTAATAAAGACACCTCATGATAACGGTTCGCTGTATCAAAACGGGGATCAATACTATTATGGAGATCCGGGAAGTGAGCCTACGGGCTGGACGCAGCTTCAAGCACTTTAATAATGCTTTGTTTATGATGTGACCAGGATGATAGCTTAGTTATAATAATATATGAAAGGAATTCCGCTTATGAAAAAAATAAAAAATAAGATTATATCCATAGGTATGATGGTTATGTTAAGCGCTGCTTTGTTATCGGGCTGCGGCAAAAAATCTGATGTGGATAATGAGGGCGTAAGAGCAAAATGGGAGGAGCAAAGAAATAATGATGGCGATACTCCGACGGATGCAGAAGATGTAGCTACAGGCGGTGATGCATCTACAGAGGAACAGCAGGAGGAGATTTCATTACTTGCATCTAAAGAGGTTTACACTGAAAATGACATAGTTTCCATAGCGGATGCAGCGGTAGGTGACTATGTTCGTTTTGGGTATTTTGAGCAGGATGATGATTTTGAAAACGGAGCGGAGCCTTTATCCTGGCTTGTACTTGATGAGGAAGCAGACGGCACTCTGGTGCTTATAACAGAGTATGTAATTGATTCGCCTTTATTTAATTATGACTGGGAGATGTGTACCTGGGATATGTGTGATGCGAGGGCTATGCTCAACGGACCATTTTACAATTATGCATTTTCCAAGGCGCAGCAGGATGCGATTCTTGAAACTACACTATCCAATAAAGCATATTCCGATTATATACATGAGGAATACGATGAGAATCTTGCAAAATGGTATGAGGGTGAAGTGGTTGACTGCTATGACGGTGAAGATACGGTTGATAAGGTGTACTACCTTGATGTAGGCGAGGTAAGACAGTATATGCCTGAAATGAATGACAGATTTTCCATGCCGACAAAGTTTGCCCAAAACAGATTCCTGTGGACGACGGATTATACTTTAAGCGGTGAGGATATAGCCGGATTCTGGACCCGTACACCGGGAGTTCATAATACCTATTATTGCTATGCGTTGGGCTCGTTGGATGAGGGGACTGAAATGCCTTGCGTCGAGGTTACAGCAAGCTATATGGGTTCAAGACCTGTTATAAGAGTTGACAGAGCCAAGGCAGCAGCCTGTGAAAATGAATTTTCGGATACGGCTGACGGTGGAATACTTAGTCTTGATATGTCAGCACCGCTTGACTCAGGCTATGCCGATACCATAAGAAATGCACAGGTGGGAGATATAATTACACTTGGAGCATTTGAACAGGACGATTTTTATTTTAACGGACCGGAGCCTCTTACCTGGAGAGTTCTTGCCGTAGAAGACGGAAAGATGCTTGTGATAACCGAGTACGGAATCGAGCATTGCAAGTACCTCGAGATAAATGAAAGCAAAAAGGATGATGAGGGAGAATGGAGTAAGATTCAGTGGGAGGATGCTACCATAAGGGAGCAGCTTAACGGTGAGGATTATTATGATAAGATGTTCACCGATGCCGAAAAGGCGCTTATACTTGATACCACTGTTTCCAATCCGGAGTATAACAGCTTTTGGTCAAGCCGCTACAGCTGGATGGAGGCTACAGCGGTTGCCGGAAATGATACGGTTGATAAGCTCTTCTGCCTTGACATAGACGAGGTAAATACCTACTTTGCCGATAGAGACGGATTTATGGAGGGACAGTTTACCGATTACGGATACAGTGACAGACTTGTATATGCTACAAGACATGCAAAGGGAAGCGGCTGTTACTTTGCGGTTACCGAAAAGGCAGACGGTGCAACCGGAACCTCACAGTGGTGGCTTCGTTCACCGAGCGGATTTGCAAACAATGAGCAATTTGCATCCATCATAGACGTTTACGGAAACTTCAACGGAAGTCAGCCGGATATGGGAAACACAGTACGTCCGGCGATGTGGATAAGTATACCGTAATTTTGTGCTCCCGACGGGATGGGTATAATTGACACATTTTATATAGTTGGTTGATGATAGACAGAAATAAATAAGTATGTTGAATGGCTCGTTGTCACTTAACGCCATTCAACATACTTTTTATATTCTGTCTATCCCTACAGCTTTGAAAAATGTGTCAATTATACCCATCCCGTTTTTACGTATCGTATAATATAATCAGACTTTCTTTATTGACGAAAATGCGTTATAATTCTATAGTATGAGTTTTATAAAATGAGTGTTCATAGTATGAGTATTGATAGTATGAGTATTGATGGTATGAGTATTGATAGTATGAGTATTGATGGTATAAGTATTAATTGTACGAGTATTGGGGTTATGTCACATGGATTTAAATAGTAAAGATTTAAATAATAAAAATTTAGAAAATAAAAATTTAGAAAATAATGATCTGAATAATTTAGATGAAAATAATACAGAAGAGGTGTTTTTTAAAAAACACTTCAGATATGAAAAGCAGCTAATTCTCTTTTTGCTGTTTTATCTGTATAGCTATTCTTTTTCTATGGTGCAGAGTTATTTTACCACTCTGGCGAGGGATTTTTTTGATACCGATAGGAAGGTGTTTTATGCGGGACTGTCGCTTGCTTTTTATGCGGCAGGGCTTTTGCTTTGTGCTGTTTTTCTTAGCTTTAAAAGAGTCAAGGCTTCTCGCCTTAGACTGGCTATGGGTATCGTTACACTGATTTCTCCGCCCTTTTTGATGCTTTATTTTACATATGAAAATTCATCATTATTTCTTATATCATTTTTTGTCTTGATGATTTTTTCCGGAATTCAGGGTGTGTATGTTTATAAGCTTATGTATGAATCCATATCTCCTGCGTCACATACGGGAAAGGTTTACGGACTTGCGGTTTCATGTTCGATTCTGACTCAGTATGTATTTCAGATGCGGGTTAAAAATACGGATATAATATTATTTAGCCTTATAATCGTTGCATTTTTTACAGCCTTTATGTTTTTCTCGGGCATCACCAAAAAAAGCGAAAGGATAGAGCAGCTTCTGCCTGATTCGGACAATGAAGAAGAAAGAAAAAAAGGACAGAAAAGCTTTCGCTTTATCTTTATATCATTCGTTATAGTTATGATTCTTTTAGAATTTACCGGTAACTTCCTTTCATATCCGCTGCTTGCGCTTATGTCAGATGGTAAACCGATTGTATATTCGACACCGCGACTTTTTATAATGCTTGCTTATCTTTTTATGGGTATCATCGCCGATATAGAGGAGATGAAATATATTCCGGCTATTACATTTGTGGGTGTGCTTATCGGGATTCTCAATCCTGTTTTGCTGCATGATCCGGCATATATATACCTTAATACCTGCATATATTATGTTGTTGCCGGAACGATTAACAGCTTCCTTGCGCTTATGTCGTGGAAGCTTGCGAAGGGCAAAAAAAATGCACCGCTTATTTCAGTCAGCGGACGAGTTATAGACAGCATCTTTTCCTTTGTTTTTGTATCTTCGTTTTGGGCGGAGCTTTCGCTTTCGTTGATAATAGGTTTGGAGCTTATCGCGATTATTATAATAATGATTTTGTTTGCCTTTTCCGGTTATTTCAATTTTTCTTCCGAAGAAGAAACAATTGTGGAGCATATTACGCCGGAGGAATTTGCGCAGTACTTTGAGTTTACGGATAAGGAGACTGAAGTTTTTACTGCGGCAATGTCCCACAGCGGTACTATGTCCGAGCTGGCAGGAAAGCTGTTTATATCGCGAAGCATTTTATATCGAAATATCAATAATATCTGCAGTAAAACCGCACAGGATAATCTGCAGGAGGTAAAGCATCTTTATTATCAGATGCCGGTCAAGAAACGAATCGCTTCTCAGGTTTGGGATAATGAAGATATATCGGAAAATGTAAAAAATGATGCAACATCCGATGAAACTGAGGAAGAGATTAATTCATCAGCTTTGGAGGACAAGCTCGAAGTATTTGCCGAGACCTACTCACTTACTCCAAAGGAAACAGAGGTGTTGAAGCTGTTTGTGGAAAATCCGGGCAAGACTCAAAAGGAGCTCGCCGAGCTTCAGGGTACCTCCACACTCCGAACCATACAGCGCCACCTTGCTAATATACGTACCAAAACAAACACAAAATCACTGGTTGAACTTAGTGTGATGTTTGATAAGATGGGAAGGTAGGCAAAGAATTTTTGACAAAAAAACAAAATGCTGTGACAGAGCAGATGGGATATCGCTTTAAAGCGATTTATGCTTTGACAATATAGGTTTAATGGAGTATAATTGTTGCATTGAATTTTTGTGAAATAATATGGTGAATGATACAACAAAGGATACGGATTGAGTTCATTCATCGAGATGTAGAAAGGGATTTTGATATGGCAGAGAAGAAAAATATTCTTAGTTATGAAGGTCTTAAGGAATTAGAGGATGAGTTACAGGAGTTAAAGGTCAATAAAAGACAGGAGGTTGCTCAGAAGTTAAAGGAAGCAAGAGCACAGGGTGACTTATCTGAAAATGCTGAGTATGATGCTGCTAAGGATGAACAGCGTGATATCGAGGCAAGAATAGAAGAGATAGAGAAGATACTTAAAAATGCTGAGGTTTTTGATGAGGAAGAGTCAGAGGCAGGAACTGTAAACTTCGGTTCAAAGGTTGTGCTTCATGATATCGATATGGACGAGGTTGTTGAGTACAAGATAGTAGGTTCAACCGAGGCAAACTTCCTTAAGGGCAAAATCTCAAATGAATCACCTCTCGGCGCAGCAATCATGAGAAAGAAAATCGGAGATGTTGTAACTGTTGAGGCTCCGGACGGAGAGTTCCAGTACAAGATACTTGATATAAGGAAGAAGTAAAAAAGTTAGGAAAGAAAAGATATGGCAGAAAACCAAAATAAGAACAACAACGAACAGCCTAAGGAGCAGGACATAAACCAGCTTCTTAAGGTAAGAAGAGAAAAGCTTGCAGAGCTTCAGGCAAACGGCAAGGATCCATTTGTAATAACCAAGTATGATGTGACACATCATACTGCCGACTGTGTAGCTTTATATGAAAAATTAGAGAGCGAGTTACTTGCAGGCAGAACTCCTGTGGATGTAACAGGACTTCCTGAGGAGGAGGCAAGACCTCTTAGAAAGAAGGACTACGAGGAGCGCCGTGCCATCATGGATGCTTCGCCTATCGAGGTAAGCATAGCAGGCCGTCTTATGAGCAAGCGTATCATGGGTAAGGCTTCATTTTCAAATGTACAGGATAAATCCGGCAATATCCAGATATACGTTGCAAGAGACAATATCGGCGAGGAAAACTACGCAGATTATAAGAAATACGATGTGGGTGATATCGTTGGTATAAAGGGATATGTGTTCAGAACCATGACAGGTGAGATTTCAATCCATGTAAATGAGGTTACACTTCTTACCAAGTCACTTCAGATACTTCCTGAGAAATACCACGGACTCACCAACACGGATATGAGATACAGACAAAGATATACCGACCTTATCATGAATGCGGATGTTAAGGACACATTTATCAAGCGTTCCAAGATAATCGCAGCCATAAGAAGGTTCCTTGCAGGCAAGGACTTCATGGAGGTTGAAACTCCGATGCTCGTATCAAATGCGGGCGGTGCTGCAGCTAGACCGTTTGAGACACATTTCAACGCACTTGGCGAGGACCTTAAGCTTCGTATCTCACTGGAGTTATACTTAAAGAGACTTATCGTCGGCGGACTTGAAAGAGTGTACGAGATAGGTCGAGTATTCAGAAATGAAGGACTTGATACAAGACACAATCCTGAGTTCACACTTATGGAGCTTTATCAGGCATACACCGACTACAACGGAATGATGGATCTTACTGAGGAAATGTATCGCTACGTGGCACAGGAGGTGCTCGGCACAACCACCATCACCTATCAGGGCGTGGAGATGGATCTCGGCAAGCCGTTTGAGAGAATAACCATGATTGATGCCGTTAAGAAGTACGCAGGCGTTGACTGGAATGAGATAAAGACACTTGAGGATGCAAGAAAGATTGCAGACGAAAAGCACGTAGAGTACGAGGACAGACACAAGAAGGGCGACATACTTAACCTCTTCTTCGAGGAGTATGTTGAGGAGCACCTTATCCAGCCTACATTTGTGATGGATCATCCTATCGAAATCTCTCCTCTTACCAAGAAGAAGCCTGAGAATCCGGAATACGTGGAGCGTTTTGAAATGTTCATGAACGGATGGGAGATGTGTAACGCATACTCAGAGCTTAACGACCCAATCGACCAGAGAGAGCGTTTCGCCGAGCAGGATAAGCTCGCCGACGCAGGTGATGAGGAAGCAAACCACACCGACGAGGATTTCTTAAACGCACTTGAAATCGGTATGCCTCCTACGGGTGGTATCGGTTATGGAATTGATAGGTTGTGTATGTTGTTGACGGATAGTCCGGCGATCAGGGATGTATTATTGTTCCCGACGATGCGAAGCACAACCTAAAAAATCCAGTATTTATGCGGGTTTGAAGGGTATGGGGTGGTCATTTGACCATTATTTTGACCATCAAAAGCAA
>CACWQH010000034.1 GCA_902762955.1 uncultured Lachnospiraceae bacterium | reverse complement strand
AGGTCTTAAGAAGGACCGTTTAACGACGCGTACACTTAGCGAAATATAATGAAGGAAAAAGGGATTAAAAACATTTGCATTTATGCAAAAATGATTTTAATCCCTTTTTTCTGAAATTATATTGAGGTTAGTGTGCCTGCGTCGAAAGCCTACGCGAGAGCGTGTCCTTCGAAGACCTGATATATGATGAGCACCCCTAAGAAATCTTACTCCGGCAGCTACACCCTCTATATCCTGCCGACTCCTCTTGCCCGATAAAACGGAATTTAGCCAAGCATGGAGAAGAAGTCGTACTGGTTGGTTTCAGGGAGTCCGTTTAGGATGCCGAGGTTTTCCATGTCATCGAGGATGGTTTTGGAAACCTTGCCGCGTATGCGGATGTCTTCCTTAGATGTGAATGTACCGTCCTTTGCTGCTTCTTCGAGCTGCTGGGCTGCCTTGTCGCCCATTCCGGCGATGGAGTTGAAGCTCGGCATGATTTTACCGTCAATTATCTGGAAGCGGTCTGCCTTGGCCCTGTAAAGGTCTATAGGCCGGAATTCTATGCCACGTGCGTACATCTCCTGTACGATTTTCATGTCTTTGATGGTATCCTTTACGGTTGCCGTCATCTTTTCCTTTTCTGTTTTTTGAAGCTCAGCCATATATTCTTCGAGGGTTGACTTACCCTGGCACATGGTCTTATAGTCAAAGGCCGATGCTCGTATGGAGAAAAAGGCTGTGTAATACTCTAATGGGTAGTTTACCTTAAACCAGGCTATACGCCAAGCCATCATAACGTAGGCAACAGCGTGTGCCTTAGGGAACATATATTTAATCTTTTCGCAGGACCAGATATACCAGTCGGGTACATCGTGTGCCCTCATTTCTTCCTTCCATTCAGGCCACTCTTTACATTTGCCCTTTGCAACTGTTCCCTTTCTAACCTTTTCCATGATGTTAAAGGCAAGTCCGGACTCAAGTCCTCTGTACATAAGGTAAACCATGATATCATCTCTGGTGCATATTGCCGATGAAAGCTCACAGGTTCCTTCTTGTATGAGAGTTTGTGCATTGCCGAGCCATACGTCGGTTCCATGTGAAAGACCTGCTATACGAACAAGGTCGGAAAACGCCTTTGGATGTGTGTCTATAAGCATCTGCATGGCAAACTCTGTACCAAACTCAGGTACACCTAAAGTTCCAAGCTTTGTTCCTCCTATATCCGAAGGCTCTATCCCCAGAACCTCCGTGCTGTGGAACAGGGACATTACATCCTTATCGTCAAGAGCAATCTTTTTGGCATCGACTCCGGTTAAGTCCTCAAGTCTTCTGATCATAGTCGGATCATCATGACCGAGTATATCGAGCTTAAGCAGGTTATGGTCGATAGAATGATATTCAAAATGTGTCGTTATAACATCTGTATTCATATCATTTGCCGGTTTTTGAATAGGTGTAAAGGAATAAATCTCTTCATCTCTCGGAAGAACTATCATTCCACCCGGATGCTGGCCGGTGGTTCTCTTTACGTCTGTACATCCAACCGCAAGTCTCTCTATCTCACATCTTCGCTTTTCTATATTTCTTTCTTCAAAGTATTTGTATACATATCCGTAAGCAGTCTTATCCGCTACTGTACCTATGGTTCCGGCCTTAAACGCCTTACCCTTGCCAAATAATTCTTCTGTATAAGCATGTGCTTTTGCCTGATATTCACCGGAGAAGTTAAGGTCGATATCCGGTTCCTTATCTCCCTTAAATCCGAGGAAGGTTTCAAACGGTATATCGTGGCCTTCTTTTTTCATAAGTGTTCCGCATTTTGGGCATTCCATATCGGGCATATCGCAGCCTGACTGTCCCTCATACTGTTTAACTGCATCCGAATCGAAATCCACATAGTAGCAGTGCGGGCAGATATAATGTGCCGGAAGCGGATTAACCTCAGTGATACCCGCCATAGTTGCCACAAAGGATGAGCCTACAGAACCTCTTGAACCAACGAGATATCCGTCCTCATTTGATTTCCAAACGAGCTTTTGAGCTATAATATACATAACGGCAAAACCATTTGTTATAATAGAATTAAGCTCCTTGTCCAATCTGTTTTTAACAATATCCGGAAGATTCGGACCATATATTTCGTGCGCTTTGTCATAGCAGATCTTAGTAAGTGTCTCATCGGAGTTTTCGATAATCGGTGGACACTTATCCGGTCTTACCGGAGATATCTTTTCTATCATATCTGCTATCTTGTTGGTATTGGTGATAACTATTTCTTTTGCCACATCACTTCCAAGATACTCAAATTCCTTAAGCATCTCTTCAGTCGTTCTAAAGTAAAGAGGAGGCTGTTCGTCTGCATCATCAAAGCCCTGACCCGCAAGAATTATTCTTCTGTATATCTCATCCTCGGGATCGAGGAAATGCACATCACAGGTTGCAACAACCGGCTTTCCGAACTGCTTTCCGAGATCAACTATCTTTCTGTTGAGATTTTCTAAATCTTCAACAGTGTTTACATTGGAAAGCTTATCATTTTTAAGCATAAACATATTGTTACCGGTAGGCTGTATCTCATAATAGTCATAAAAATCACAAAGTCTTGTAATTTCATCTTCACTTGCATCATTTAAGACAGCCTGATAAAGCTCTCCGGCTTCGCAGGCAGAGCCTATTATGAGTCCTTCTCGATATTTGTTGATGAGACTTTTCGGCATTCTCGGTCTTCTGTTAAAATAATTTATATGAGACTCTGATATAAGTCTGTACAGATTTACTCGTCCGATATCATTTTTTACAAGTATTATACCGTGATAGGTTCTTGCCTTCTTTATCTTATCAGCAGATGCAGAGCCAATCATATTAAGCTCACTTATTGTATGTGCGCCCTTTTCATGAACCATCTTGAGCATCTTAACAAATATCTCTGCCGTTGCATAAGCATCGTCACAGGCTCTGTGATGGTTTTCAAGGGATACTCCAAACTGCTTACATAATCTGTCGAGTGTAAATTTACCAAGCTCAGGCACAAGTACATGAGCAAGCGTCATTGTATCGACTATGGTGTAGTCAAAAGGAAGGTTTTGTCTCTTTGCAAATTCTTTTATAAAGCCGGTATCAAAGCTTGCGTTGTGTGCAACCATTATTGCATCGCCTACATAATCAAGGAATTCGGGAAGAATCGTCTCTATAGTCGGAGCTTCCTTAACCATGGTATCATTGATGGATGTAAGCTTGGTAATGCTATATGGTATAGCCACCTCCGGATTTACAAATCTGTTATAGGTATCACAGATTTTTCCATCCTTAATTCTTACGGCACCTATCTCGATTATCTTGTTGTGCTTCGCACTAAGACCTGTGGTTTCTATATCAAATACCACGTATTCGGAATCAATGCTCTGTCCCTTATCATTTAATACAAGGTCTTTTAAATCATCAACGAAATAACCCTCTACTCCGTAAATAATTTTAAAATCCTCATCCTTGTCCACGCAATGATTCGCTATAGGAAAGGCTTGTACACAGCCATGGTCGGTTATAGCCATAGCCTTATGTCCCCATTCCTTTGCCCTTTTTATAACCTTTTCTATATCAACCACACTATCCATCTCACTCATTTTTGTATGCAAATGAAGCTCAACTCTTTTTTCCGGATACAGGTCAACACGCTTTTCCCTGAAATCATTTATAGGCTTAACACCGCTTATGGATGATACCACAAGTTCTTTTGCATATGTATCATACTGTGGTACTCCCTTTATTATATAAAAATTATCTAATTTTAAGTCTTCATCCTTAATCAATTCATCCCTGTCTTCAGGTGAGACAAAGAGCTTAAATGTAATGGAATCCGTAAAATCCGTTATAGTGCCGTTAATTATAAATTTACCGCTTTTTAATTCTCGGTCCTCAAGTGCTATGATCTGACCTTTGATACAACAAACGCCGATCCCGTCATATATTTCACTTATATTTACTTCTTCACCTTCGCAGTTTCTGCCATAGATAACACCTTCGTCCCTTTTATATTCAGGATTTTTACTGTATCTTTCTTTACCACGTCTTTCAAAGCTTCCTTTTTTCTTTTCTTTATCATTATTTGTAGTACCTTTCTTATCTGATGCTGCCGCACTTTTTTCCTTATCTGATGCTTTTTCTTTTGATTTTCCATCATTTGAAGAATTATCTGAGCTTTCAGCTTTTTTCTCAGAATCCTCCTGATTCTTTTTATGCTTTGCCTTAGCTATATCATTTAATTCTTCTATATTCTTCAATTCGTATTTTAGTCTTAATTCATTGGCTTCTCTAAGAGAAGTCTTTTGTTCGTCCGTATAATCAAAGCCTACCTTTATTTCCATACCGAGTCTGTCTTTATATGTACGTTCAAGATATTCTTTAATACTTTTAGAATGATTTCTCGCAAGACATGAATCCTCCAATGCAAGTGTAAGCACCTTGTCATCATTACAAAACCAATCTCCGCGGGCCATATATCTGTAACATATATAACTGTCATTTTTCATTTCAAGAAGCAGACTTTCCTTATATTCATCGGTCAACTGCTTAAGCTTATACTGACTTGAAAGATCAAAATGTTCATCTATAATACACATACCCTGAGCCCTCGGAAACACAAAATCCGAAATCTGAGCTTCTGCTTTATATATATATTTCTTTGGTATAAGATTATTGCTTAATAAAGAAATAACCATCTCCTTTTTACTCTCGAACATGGTTATTCCCGTAACTTCTGTCTGATAAATCAGTTCAGCTATATCATTTGATAATCTTAATCCAGGGAAGACATCTTTAAATAATTTACCTTCCACTATGATTCCTCCTTACATATTGTATCTCACAAAACTCCGTTAATCTAATTCAACAATATTATTTTAAATACACTTAATTTGTCATCAATACGGTTATACCCAATTATCCAATTCATATTTCAGTGCATTTAAAAGTTCCTCCTGAGGAAGCTTTTTCACTATCTCACCCTTTTTGATAAGCAATCCTTCGCCAACTCCTCCGGCAATTCCTATATCAGCCTCTCTTGCCTCTCCCGGGCCATTGACTGCGCAGCCCATAACCGCAACCTTTATATCAAGATGATCATAGCCTTGAATAAGCTTTTCAACCGAGCCGGCAAGTCCGATCATATCTATCTTGGTTCTTCCGCAGGTAGGACATGAAACAAGCTCTATACCACCCTTGCGTAGTCCCAAAGTTCTAAGTATTGTCTTGGCGGAAATAATCTCCTCCACCGGATCACCTGTAAGTGAAACTCTGATAGTATCGCCAATACCCTTGCTAAGTATAAGTCCAAGTCCTATACCTGATTTGATATTGCCCAGATTGACGGTTCCGGCCTCAGTTATGCCTACATGAAGCGGATAAAGTGTCCTTTCTGCCATGATTTCATGTGCCTTTACACACATCATAACATCTGAAGATTTTATGCTTATAACTATATTGTCATAATCACATTCTTCTATCATCCTAACCTTATCAAGAGCACTTTCAACAAGTCCCTCTGCAGTGACTCCGCCATACTTTTCCAGTATATCCTTTTCAAGAGAACCCGAATTAACCCCGACTCTTATAGGGATATTTCTTTTCTTTGCAGCTTCTACAACAGCCTTTAGCTTTTCTTCACCGCCTATATTGCCCGGGTTGATCCTTATCTTATCCGCACCGTGCTCTATAGCAGAGATTGCCAATCGATAATCAAAATGAATATCCGCAACTATAGGTATATGGATATGTTCCTTGATCTTGTCAAAGCTTTCCGCTGCAGCAGGTGTATTGGCAGTAGAACGGATTATCCGGCATCCTGCTTTTTCAAGAGCAAGAATCTGTTCTACGGTTTTTTCAACATCTGATGTCTCAGTATTGGTCATAGATTGAATGGCTATAGGATTGCCTCCGCCTATAGCAACATTGCCAATCTTTATCTCTTTAGTTTTTTCTCTATATGTTTTATCCATATCAAAACCTCTTTTATCTGCTATGAGAAAAATACATTTTTAATATCGTTAAAGAATACAAGCACCATAAGAACCATCAAAAGAGCAAAGCCGATAAAGTTGACAATTGCCTCTTTTTCCTGCGGAATTTTCTTTCTTCGTATTGCCTCTATAAAGAGGAACAAAAGTCTTCCGCCATCTAACGCAGGAACAGGTAAAAGATTCATAATACCTAAATTTACGCTTAAGAGTATACACCAGTTGATCATATTTAATATGATGTTGATGATTGTCTCTTTAACGGTTGAGCTTTCTTCCTTTACCTCTTCTATTATCTCATTAAAAGCTCCTCCGACTCCGACCGGACCCATTATATCTCCGCTTTTTACTCCGCCTGTAAATATCATCTTGAGACTGGAAAATGTAGCATTTACCCAATACTCTGTTTCATAAAAAGCATATTTTAATGTTCCGCCGACTCCCTTTGCAGCTACATTATATCTGGTTCTTGCTACACCGAGATAGTATTTGCCGTCCTCACCCTTTTTAGGATATACGGTAACATTCTCCAAAGTACCGTCTGCCTTTTCAATAACCATATCAATAGGCTTTGAAGCATCATTTATCATCATGTAAATCTGTACTTCCCTGAAAAAATGAACCTTCTTACCGCCAATTCTAACTATGGTATCTCCAACTTCAATTCCGGCTTCATAAGCCGCACCGTTTTCCTTAACCTCTGATATCCTCGGCTCATCATATCCGCAGAATATTATAAGTATTACAGAAAAAACCAAAGCCAATATAAAGTTAAAAAACGGACCTGCGGCAATAACTAAAATCCTTGCCCATACGGGTTTATTTGAAAATGAATTCTCATCCTCCGATTCTTCATTTTCACCCAGCATCATACAATATCCGCCTATCGGAAGTATCCTTAAGGAATACTTTGTTTCCTTTTTCTTGACGGAAAATATCGCCGGACCCATACCGATTGAGAATTCTGTTACCGCTATATGATTGGCCTTCGCAACGATAAAATGTCCAAACTCATGAAAGAATACAACTATTCCGAAAACCAAAATAATAAGAATAATATTCATAATTTACTCCTTTTTTACCCCGGAGGTATGAGCTTTAGAGATTCTATCACAGGCACGCTCTCGCTACTCTCGGACGTAGCGAGAGCGTGCCTGTGATAGAATCCTAAAGCTCATACCTCCTCACCTATGTTGGAAAATATATCTGTTTCTTCAAAATGAATTATCAATAAAAATATCAATTTCTTCTTTCAAGTTTAATATATCTTCCAATGTAGGGTTTTCAATCACCTTGTGATTGTCCATGCAGGCTTCTATAATGTCATATATTTCAAGGAATTTGATTTTCCTGTTTAGGAAAAGCGATACTGCCTTTTCGTTTGCCGCATTGAACACTGTAGGCATCGAACCACCCTTTTCTAATGAATTATATGCAAAGGTAAGTCCCTTAAATACATCTTTATCAGGTTTGTCGATTATTATTCCACTCATCTTGGTAAAGTCGAGTCTGTCACCGGCAAGGTATCTTCTTTCCGGATAGTATAAAGCATACTGTATAGGCAGCTTCATATCCGGTGTACCAAGCTGTGCTTTTACTGCGCCATCGGAAAATTCCACCATAGAATGAATTATGCTCTGAGGCTGTACTACAACCTCAATATCGGATGGTGCAACATCAAAAAGCCATCTTGCTTCAATTACCTCAAGTCCTTTGTTTACCATTGTAGCAGAATCTATGGTAATTTTATTACCCATACTCCAATTTGGGTGCTTTAATGCGTCTTCAACCGTTACATTTTCCAGTTCTTTCCTTGTTTTTCCCCTAAACGGACCGCCTGATGCAGTTATCAAAAGACGGCTGATTTTATTATCTTCTTCTCCATGCAGACATTGGAATATAGCCGAATGCTCACTGTCAACAGGAAGTATGCGTACATTATACTCTTTAGCCAAAGGCATAATTATATGTCCGGCTGTAACGAGCGTTTCCTTGTTGGCAAGTGCTATATCCTTTCCTGCCTTTATAGCTTCGACGGTTGGTCTTATTCCTATCATTCCGACTATGGCTGTTATCACAATATCAGCCTTAACGTAGGTTGCAACCTCGATAAGCCCCTCCATACCGGAAACTATCCTTATGTCAAATTCAGACAAGGCAATCCTTAAGTCCTTAGCCTTGTCCTCATCCCAAATTCCTATTATGTCAGGTTTAAATTCCTGTGCCTGTTTTAAAAGAAGCTCTACATTGCTCCCTGCCGCAAGAGCAACTACCTTTGAATCATCATTTGCTCTTACAATATCAAGACTCTGAGTTCCGATAGAGCCTGTAGAACCTATAATCGATATTTGTTTCATTTATCCTCCAACGATATTTTTATGTAGTCAAAAATATGAGCAGATAATATATAATCGGTGCTGTAAATATTATACTGTCAAATCTGTCAAGTATTCCGCCATGTCCCGGGATAAGATTGCTGTAATCCTTTATATCATTATTTCTCTTTATAGCCGATGCAGTCAAATCACCGATAACTGCCACAACAGCACCCAGAAATCCGATAATTGCAAATACAACGATGCTGTTATCTATGGCATATACATATTTGTCAAAGAAGTATCCGTAAACTCCTCCTACGATAGCAGCACCAAGGAGCCCGCCTATAAGTCCCTCGATACTCTTTTTAGGACTAAGCTTCGGTGACATTTTATGCTTTCCCATAGTAACACCGGTGCAGTATGCCAATGTATCATTTACCCATGAACAGATAAATATCATAATTACAAGAATGCCTCCATGAGAAAGAATCCTTATCTCATATACATACGAAAGCATAAAGGTTGTATAAAAGAATCCAAATACAACTGCCATTATATCTTTATCCGTATATTTGGGATATGCAAAAACATAGATACCAAGGATTACAAGTATGGCTGCAATAAACATAAATAATATATACTCACGTAAACCAAAGAACAGCAGCATATAATATGCTATAACCGAACCATAGCCGGCAAATCCGAGAACTGTGTTGTGCTGTTTATATATTCTTAGCAGTTCGAACATGGCACCTATAGATAAAAGCAATACTGCAGCACCTGTTACGTATCCGCCCAGATATAATATTACCACTGCAAGTATAACAAGAACTATTCCACTTAAAAGTCTCTGCTTAAACATGCGCTTTACCTCTACTTTACTCCGCCATATCTTCTGTCTCTGCCGTTATAATATCTTACTGCCTTTTTAAGCTCATTCATATTAAAATCCGGCCATAAGCAATCTGTAAAATAAAACTCCGTATATGCAAGCTGCCATATAAGGAAATTAGAAAGTCTTTCCTCTCCGCTTGTCCTGATAAGTAAATCAGGATCCGGAATGTCTGCCGTGTCAAGATATGAGGAAATTAAATTCTCCGATATCTCTTCACTTATTTTTCCTGAATTCACATCCGATATAAGCTTTTTAACTCCTCTTCTTATATCATCCCTGCCACCATAGTTAATTGCTATGGTAAAATTAAGCCCGTCATATACCTTTGATACTCTTTCAGCCTCTTCGATTTTTTCTACAATATCTGCATCAAGAGCTGTCCTGTCACCTATGATTCTGATACGCATATTTTTTTCATCTGCCCATTTTATGCAATCAGCAAGGTAATCTCTCAAAATATTCATGATACCGGAAACTTCCTCTACCGAACGCTTCCAGTTTTCAGTTGAAAATGCATATACAGTAAGATATTTTATTCCAAGCTCTTTAGCGTCATCGCAAACCTTTTCCAAGGTTTTTGCTCCGGCCTTATGTCCATAGTTTCTTGGCATAAGTCTTTTTTTTGCCCATCTTCCGTTACCGTCAAGTATTATGGCAACATGATTAGGCACATTAAGCTTTTCACCATCTATAACCTTTTCCAAATTCTGCTATCCCCCAAATTATACAGTAAGAATTTCTCTTGACTTATCTTCAACAGCCTTATCAATCATTCCTATATACTTATCTGTCATCTTCTGAATCTTATCCTCATTGTCCTTAAGCTCATCATCTGACATCTCATTTGATTTATTCATCTTTTTAACAGCATCATTTGCATCACGTCTGACATTTCTGACTGCAACCTTAGCTGCCTCACCCTTCTTCTTTACATCCTTAACCATCTCTTTTCTTCTGTCCTCTGTAAGCTCAGGGAAGTTGATGATTACTGCCTTTCCATCATTGTTAGGAGTAACACCGAGATCGGATGTAAGGATAGCCTTTTCTATTTCCTTTATAAGACTTGCCTCCCAAGGCTGAATTATAATTGTTCTTGCTTCAGGAACTGTTATGTTGGCTACCTGCTGTAAAGGAGACGGTGTACCATAATAGTCTACTCTTAATTTATCCAAAATATGCGGATTAGCTCTTCCTGCTCTTATGCTTGCATATTCTGATTTAAGATTATCTACTGACTTTTCCATTTTCTCTTCGTACTGTTTTAACATTGCTTTTTCCTCATCTTTCTATTTATTATTCACATCTTACCATAGTGCCTGTAAACTCACCCGAAACAGTCTTTATAATACTGTTTTCTTCATTAAGACCAAAGAGCATCATAGGCATCTTATTTTCCATGGCAAGAACTGCTGCCGCAAGATCTATAACCCCAAGCTTTTTATCTATTATCTCATTTATATCAAGATAATCATACTTCTTTGCATCCGGATTAAGCTTAGGATCACTGTCATAAACTCCGTCGATTGCCTTTGCCATAAGTATTGCATCGGATTCAACCTCTACCGCCATAAGTACTGTTGCTGTATCTGTTGAAAAATACGGATGACCTGTTCCTCCCGCAAAGAAACAAACCTCTCCTTTTTCGAGATATTCTATAGCCTTGTCCTTATTAAATAATTCAGTCATGCTTCCACACATAAACGGTGTCATAATATGGGATTTTATCCCCTGTCTTCTAAGTGCATCAGAAGTATACATGCAATTCATAACGGTTGCAAGCATGCCTATCTGGTCTGCTTTAACTCTTTCCATATGTTCTGAGGTTCTTCCTCTCCAGAAGTTACCTCCACCGATAACTATGCTTACCTGTATGCCTTTATCAATGACCTCTTTTATCTGCCTGGTAACCTCGACTACAGTCTCATCATCAAAACCTGTTTTCTTATCGCCTGCCAGTGCCTCACCGCTAAGCTTGAGTAATATTCTTTTCATCTCCATGTTGTCTGTCTCCTAATTTCATTTACTCTGATTCTATCTGTAAATTTTTTATCAAGCTGTGATGATCTATTCAAAAAAGCTCTTTACATCTATCTCCGAGTAGCATTGTGAACAACGTCCCTCTATAACAGCTCCGTTATTTATCTGAACTGAACGTGATTTAATATCACCCATGATAACAGCTGTCGAATCAACTATAACAGGACCCTGTACATCTATATCTCCGTTTACGGCACCTGCGATAACTGCTGAAGTTGCAGTTACATTTCCGACTACTACTGTTCCGACACCTATCTTTACACTTCCCTCGGTAACTATCTCACCCTTGATCTTAGCAGCATTTGCATATATTTCACCGGCTTCGATATTACCTTCAATGATTCCTCCGATTATAAGCTTGCCGGCGCATTTTACATCACCTTCAACGGTTCCGATAACATCTACTCCTCCGTCAGTTTCGATATTACCCTTAATTGTAGTACCCTTGGTTATATATGTAGTATCATCAGTAAGAATACTGTTTGCTTCCTGCTCCTTTTGTTCTGTAGACTCTTCCTCAACTATTTTTTCTTCTATATCTGCCATATCTGCCTCCTCATATCCTTCCGTCTTTTCTTCTTCAACGTCATTTCTGCTGTTTATAGCGGTCTCAACCGCTGCATTTAAATCCATACCTTCAAGAACATTTGCTTCAGGCTCTATCGCCAATGCATCATCAGTATTTTCCATCATGTTTTCTTCATCTAAAGCATCTGCTGCTTTTAATTCATCATCACCATATGTATCTACAGTCTCCTGATAATCAGCCGCTTCCTCTGACGCACCTTCATAAGCTGCCTTGGCATTTACTTCCTCAGGAGGCAAAGCTTCCAATAGTTCTTCCTCGGCTGTTTCACCAAGCTCATCATCAAAGGTATTTATCTGTTCATCAAACCCATCACTTTCGTCCTTAACTATCTCAGCCTGAGGGATATTGTTATAATCATCTGTCTCATTATTCTCTGAAACATTTTCCGATACAGGCTCATTATCCTTCACCTCATCTTCACTTTCCTTACTAAATGTATCTATACTGATATCATCTATATTTTCCAGCATATCTTCCGGTGCAACGTCCATGTCATCAGCACTGTCAAAGGTATTGACTATATCTTCATCATCATACTCATTAGCAAGCTCATCCTTATCCGGCATAAGCTCGTTAACAGCTTGTGCAAAATCTCTTTTAAAATCTTTAAAAAATCCCATTTTTTTCCTCCCTGTATTTTTCTTTCAATTATAACTCATACCTTAAATTAAATCAATTCGAAAAGCCCTTATAGAGCTTTACAATTACCATCAAAATTGCAAATGTGGTATTGATATCATCCGATTCCAGCGAATGCCCCACATTGTCAAACTGCTGCAAGGCTACATCCTGCTCCACACAGTAAATCTTAAGCCTTCTGTTGTCTAAAATTTTATCGTTCTTTCCGGCAACAACTATACATTTACCTCGTTTCATATACTTAAGCGCACTCTGTACCGGGGTAAGATATATATGTCTTACCTTTATCTTATAATGCTCTTCAAAGTATCCGGCAAGCGTCGTTCCCATGCTTTTTGAAATGAAAACAATATCCTCATACTCTGAAAAATCCACCTTGTCAAGCACCTTAATTATATATGGTTTTGCCTCTTCTATAAGTCCCTCTATATCATCCTTATCTCCCAGCAGCTTGAAGTTATAATTAAGTCTTATTACCTCATAATCCTTTTCTTCAAACACCTTACCGGCATAATATAAAAGCGGCTTGTCTGTACTGTAATTCCTTCCCGGAAATTCTACCATCAGTTTTTTACCAGCCATTATATCTCCTTCATATATCTTAAATCTTTATTTATATTCTATTACATCAATATCTCCGACATTGAATATAAGTTCAGGCAGAACAAGATATGAATACGCATGATACATATCTCTTCTTGATTGTATTATCTGTATGTAAGAATCTCTGCTGTGATAGCTTATAAGCTCCTGTATCTCAAGGTATGACATATCTTCTTTGTCTATACCGTGAAGGTTTCCAACCACCACAATCATATCAAGTATCAGGCTGACAGATTTAATAAATTCAAATCTGAAATACGCTTTATTTTTAATCATATCAGACACAAGACTTATAAAATCCTGCGGTTTAATATCAAAGCCTATATCCTTAAGAGCCATAGAAAGCACATTTTCATCAAGAGTATATTTCTCTTTGCTGTAGCTTTCTTTGCCTCCCTCAAATATACCCTCAAGCTTCATATGCTTGTAACAATCTGTTCTTATGTCAAAGGTCTTAACTCTTAAATGTCCGTAAATCTGATTAAACTCTTCTGTATCAACCTCACCATGTATATAACGCGTTATATAATCCTCGAACTTTGTTTCTTCAGTTTCTATGGATGAGATAAATTTATATATTTCCTCATGTGTAAAATAACCCTTGTCAGCAAGAGATTTTAAAAGACTTCTGGCTATGATATCACATCTTGACTGTCTGATATACTGATGCGCTCCGAAGTTCTCTATAGCTTCAGTAAGGTCGTTTATATACTTATACACCTTCATTATATTGGTCTCTTTTAAAGGTGTATAGGATCTGATCTCATGTCTTAACTCCGTAAGCTTATTTAAGTCATCAAAATCTCTTTTTATTACGTCATCGTAAATATTAATTATATTGGTGGTAACCTCATATAAAGCCTTTGATACTTCGCTTATCTCTTCATCGGAAAAACCATAATCCGTCAATTCCATAAGCTTATCCTTAGAAGCAAAATCATAGCAGTTAAATATAAGATCCCGCTCCAGTCTTTCGTGAAGCTGAGGCTTCTTTTTAAGCTTATCTATATAGTACTCCTTAAGCTTAAACTTTATATTGGAGCTTAAACTCTTTGGAGTAAGTCCCGCAATGGAATATTCTACAGAAATGTATGGCTTGTTGCCGATTTTCTGCATGATATCATTTATCTCGGTGGCATATCCGAAATGGCTTATACTTTCATTCCATTTTCCGGAAGTAATAAACTCCTTATAAAGGGAGCAGTCAAGCGGTCTTGGATTTAATCCCAGTATCTCAGCCGGTCTCCAGCTTGCCATATCCGAAAGCACATGATTGGTATCCAGGTAATCACATTTTGCAAAGGATTTTGCATCGAAAAATTCTTTGTCCGTAAGCGCCATCGGTTTATCAAAAAGCTCTACCAAAGGACGAACCTGATATATAACCACATTATCTATGGAATCAATGCCAAATTTAATCTCAAGAGCCTCTATATCACCATAAAGCTCCTCAATTTCTTTTATGGCATTGACAAGACTTAAAAATTCATAATCCAAAAATTCCTGTGAGGTGTTTTTTGCAATCCATTTTGTTCTCTCGTCCTCAACCTCTTCGCTGCCGTCAATCACCTCGTAATTTATCATATAATATGGTCTCTTATATATAAAGTCTCTTGTAAATGCCACTCCGGAGATAATAATATTATCCGAATATCTCTGAATCAATATCTGCTCATCAAAAAACTCGGAAAGTCTGCTCTCATCATTTCCCGCATACATATAAGCCATCTTTTTTAAGGCATCATGAACCATATCTTTATTATCTGCAGCTATAGCATCTGTTGCGTCAAGATGAAGAGATTTGACATTATGGAAATTGCCGTTATGTCTAAGTGAGCTCCTTATGATAATATCATCATTTGTGAACTTATCACTTATCTGCTGATATACATTTTCAAAATTAACCAATACTTCACTGACATTTACACATACGATATCTTCAATATAAGATTTTTTCAATAATTCCTTTAATCTAAGCAACGAATCTGCTTTAGTTAAAAGTATCGGATTATCCATTTCTTAACCTCATTAAATCTATAATATAAACTTTTCTATAACTTCAACCAGACCGTCTTCTTCACAGGAGCCTGTTATATAATCAGCATTATCCTTTACTATCTGCTGCGCATTTGCCATGGCAACTCCTACCCCTGCATACTTAACCATCGTTGCATCATTGAAGCCATCTCCGCAGCATATGGATTTTTCTCTCGGTATACCGATTAGCTTTAACAGTTCGGGTATAGTTGTGGACTTATCGACTCCGTTTGTAGTCAACTCGATAAAATAAGGCTCTGACCTGAACACATTAATATCAGGACCAAATATCTTTTTAAGCTCCATCTCGCACCTTGGCGCTTTTACATTGGGTTCTGCCGTCATCAAGCATTTAATCATATCAAAATCAACGAACTCCAAAAAATTCTTTACCCTTTTTAACGGCATAAAATTGAGCCTTGCCTCATACTGCATATAATTATCCATCTCCGTGCCGGTGATAACCATATCATCCTTATAGGTAACCATACCTATTTCATTATCCAATGCATATTCATACAAGGGCTTGATGTATCTGTTGGGAATGCATTTTTTTATAACCGGCTTTCCGGTTTTACAATCAACTATCATCCCTCCGTTAAAGGCTATGGCATAGCCTCCCTTTTTATCCATCTCAAGCATTTCCACAAACTGCTTCATACCCGGATACGGTCTGCCGGAAGCAAGTGCAACTATATGCCCCATATCCTGAATATTCATGATAGCCTCAAAGGTCTTTGGTGTTATCTCTTTTTTTGAATTAACAAGTGTTCCGTCTATATCAAGTATAAGTATCTTTTTATCCATTTTTTGTCTCCGTCTTGTCCCGGTACGTAATTATAATTACATTCAAATCCACCTTATATGATAACACATGCAGGGTTTTGAAACAATAAAAAAATACAGGCTTGTTTAAAACCAAGCCTGTATTATGCATTTCTTTTTTAGATGTCTAAATCATCAGGAAACATCTTTTATTTTCCGTACCATCCGGTGCCTTCATCACGCCATCCTAATTTAACCAGGAAATCTTTTTCTTCTTTATTGACAGTGTAATGATGAGTTCCTGTTTTTGCATTTGGATTGTATAAACGGTAAACAGGATTTCCATCCTTTGATTCGGAATACCAGCCTATACCTTCATACTTCCATCCAACCTTTACCAAAAAGTCTCTTTCGGCTTCACTTACTGTATAATGGTGATCTCCCGCATTAGGATTATACAGTCTGTATACCGGTACATCTGAAGTCTCAGGTGCATTCCATGCTACTCCTTCATATTTCCAACCTAATTTAACAAGATTATTCTTTTCTGCTTCATTTGAAGTATAGAAATGCTCACCTGAATTTGGGTTGTATAAACGGTACATGGATAGATATTTTACTGTTGGTTCTTCAGGTGTTGGCTCTTCAGGTGTTGGCTCTTCTGCTTTCGGTTCTTCTGCTTTCGGTGTTGTTGAATCATCGTCCTTTTTTATCACATCGATATCAGTATTAGCACTTCCATTTGTAAACACAATCTCTATTTCATGTTTTCCTTCATCAAGAGTATCAAGATATGACTTTAAAAGTGTTATAACAGTTGAGCCTTTTTTCGCTTTGTAGTTTTTGGAATCCAACACATCACCATCCACCTTAACCTCAACAAATTTTACAAACGGTCCATCTGACTTAATAATTATATTGCCGCCTTCATCCTCGTTATACTCGCTGTTGGCACCTTCGATTATGTGATATTCCACATCGTCAACGGATTTATTCAGATAAAAATCATCATATGCTCCCCAGCCGCCACCTGCAATGTCCAAGGCGCGTATACCAACCGTTATCTCAGTTCCGTCTTCATTAACCTTTATATCTGATATTTCAGGATTCTGCCATGCCTTATAGCCCTTAAATTCTGCATTTTTTGTCTGATACTCTACACCATCAACCAATACAAAAAACTCAACGGTATAATCATCTCCACAATCTCCACCTTCCAAAAAACATCCGGCATCATATACTCCCTTATCAACAGTTACCGTCTGATAGAATGTATATTCAAGTGGATTACTATCCCAAAAATGGAATGCATACGTTCCTGTTCGATAGTTTCCTCCATTACTTCTTCGATATATATTATCAGCACTAGTTCCATCCTTTATCCACATGGATGTATCACTATCTTCGAAGCTCGGATTAACAAGATAATTTTCAACGGAAAGCTTGAGTGTACATGTTACAGAAAACTCTTTTCCTCCAAATGTTGCCACACCAGATATAGGATAATCACCGACACCCGAATACAAAGCCTCCGATATATCATTCTCAGACCATACTACATCAACCTGTGTGGTCTCTTGATTTGCATATACACCTGTAACAGTTGCAGGAAGCTCTATTTCGTCTCCCAAATAACATTCAACAGTGGTATCCTCCATAGCAAGCATATAGTTATCACCTGTAGCTCCGCCTCTTACCAAATTGTATACTTTTAGTGATTCAAGAGCAGTTCCGTCAAAATCAAACACTGCCTCATTATCTACTGCAGAACCGCCAAACCATTCTGCAGCACCTTCATCATAATCACCCGCATAGCTTGTTGCCCAACCTGAACCATCTTTTTCCCATAAAGCTTTATTCTGTGTTAAAACTTCTTCCGAATCATCTGCCATGGCATCATATACCTGAACAGGAATCCATGCAGGCTCCCAGTAAAATACACCGATTCCTTTATTATTATCTATGCTTGCAACTGTATCTATAACATTTCGAACGTGTGTTACCTGTCCCTGAACACTTACCGGATATGGAAATACATCACTTGTCTTTGTCTCATTTTCAGTATTTTCATGTCCGTCTCCGTCTTCAAAGGTTCGTGCATAGGAGGTCTCTGCAACCATAACATATTTATTGTAATTATTTGCTATCTTATTAAGCTCCGACTTGAGATTGTCAAGTGTTCCATGCCAATAAGGATAATAAGAGGTAGCAAATACATCATATACTACATTATTGATTTCAAGATTTTTTGCAAATGTATTAAAGTTTCCGGCCTCAGGATTTGTAAAATGAATAACTATCATTATCTTTTTTTCTGTTGCGGCTTCCACATTTCTTATACCCTGACTTCCTGCTTCAAAAAGCTTACACATATTGGTCCAATTGTCTTCACCGCAAAAACCATTTGTAGTTTCATTTCCTACCTGAACCATACCAACTTCTACGCCTGCATTAATCAGATATGTAAGACTATCTTCGGTATACTTCTTTAAGGTCTCAGCCTTTTCATCTAGCGTAAGGGTTGCCCATGATTTCGGAACACTTTGTTTACCTGGATCTGTCCAGAAGTCTGAATAGTGGAAATCGACAAGCACCTTCATTCCCGCCTTTGTGGCATATAAACCTATTTGTTTCGCAGTTTCAAGATCACATGCTCCACCTCCATATGTATTACCATCTTCATCTTTTGGATTAACCCAAACACGAACTCTGATATAATTTACTCCTGATTCTGCAAGGAGATCAAAAAAGCCCTGATCACTTAATACGTTTCCGTCAAAGTCTTTAAAAGTTGCTCCGCTCTTGCGTATTGCCACATAAGACGATACATCAAAACCGGTTATAAAATCATTCATTAAACCATCAACTTTATCAACATAAAGCTTTGAATCAACCACAGGATAGTCAGACACTTCAGTATCAAAATCAAAATAATCTAAGTTTCTTGTTGATTCGGTAACCTTTTCAAGAGCAACGTTATCCAACAAAATCCAATAACTTGCAGGAACACTTCCTGATATTTCTACAGTAATTGTAGCATTATCTTCAACCGTAAAGGTCTGTGTAGAAGTAGAATCATAGCCTGAATCCCAATTTTCTGTCATATTCACACTTGCTGCAGTAGCAATTACTTCGTCACTTGCGTTAAGGACTTTTCCTGTAAGAGGAAATGCAGCACCGGCATTACCATATACATCATATACTAATTTATATGTTCCGGCAGGTAAGTTTTTAATCTTTTGACTGATTGAAATATCTGTTGAACCACTTACACTATATGTATCAATCAAAAGTGCATGATTATTATTTCCAACAGGGGTGTCAGTACTATATGTATAATTAAATCCGGTTATAGTCCAATTCTCCTCTGTCTCAAAGTCCCCGTTTAAAAGTTCACCGTCTGATGCAGTATCATCAGGATCAGTAGAATCAGATTCTCTTTCCAAAGCAATATCATCAATGCCAAATTTAATCCATTTGCAGGTTGTACCACTGACTTCAATTGTTACGTCACCTGCTTCTGTAAGAGTAAAAGTATTTTCATCAGAAACAGAAACCCAATTTTCCCATCCTGTACCCTTTGGTATGGTATAACTTGATGATGAAACACTCACATTTACCCCATTATCATCCCATTCGTAAGAAAAGTATTTATATACAAGTCTGTAAGTACCTGCGGGAAGATTCTTTATCTGCTGACTAATACTAAAGGTCATATTAACCCCATCATCATCATATACTTCAAAATAGCCATTACTAAATCCATAGCCATGCTTTGTATTGGTTTCACTAAATGTAACATTCCATCCTTCATCGCCCTCTGAGAAATCACCATTGCTTACCAATAAAGTATCATTCCAAACATTCTCCGCTTTTACTACTATACTGTTATCAATAAACAGCACACTTGAAGATGTTAGAACTATAAGTATTACTGATAATACTATCGCCAAAGTTTTCTCATACATTCTTTTAATTTTCATCAAATAACCTCCTTCATAAATCATAAACTATTAACCATCTATTTAATAAATACAACAACTGCGCAATCGTTGCGCAACCGGTTGTCCATCTGTATTTTAGTATATCTCATAACATATCAATTCTTCAATTGACAATTCCTACAATTCAATTTGTGAGAAATGCACAAAAACAATATTTACTTTTCATATGCCGATGATATATACTTACATTTGAGCAAAAATAACAGGCAGATAACCATAAATATATTTTTCAAAAGTGGTGATAATATGGAAATCATTTTACATATAGACTTGCGAAAGCTTGATAAGTCTTACGATAAGGCAATCGATGAATATTTTAAAAGGACTTCGTCCTTTACCGATATTAAAAAAATATTATATAAGGATTTTTCCAAATCGGAATTTAAAAAAAGCTCTTACAGAATAGTTATTTCGTATGGAAGATCAACTATTTCCTCAGTAGAGCTTGCAAAAAAAATTTCGGATATTAATATTATGGGATATTCATGTATCGAGTTCATAATTACAGCAGATAAAGACTATATTGAAAATCTTACAAATAATAATATAAACAATAATGCAAACAACAGTATAAACGATAACAACGAAAAAAGTTTAGACAATAATTTAGAAATTCTTAATCTCACAACCATGCACCTTGGTACTGATATCACTGCGGTGGCACTGGCAGAGCAGATCTACAGAGCCTATACGATTAACAATAATATAAGCTATCATAAATAATCTCAAGCAGCATAACTCTCATAAGCTGATGAGGAAATGTCATGTCGGATATGCTTAGTTTATAATCAGCGCGATTTATCACTTCATCTGAAAGTCCGAGAGATCCTCCTATTATAAGAACAAAGGATGAGCGATAATCTTCCCTTGCCTTTATGAATAATTCCTTTAGCTTCTTATTGTCCGTAGGCTTTCCATCTATACAAAGAGCCACAACATAATCATTTTTTTCTATCTCTGATAAAACTCTTGCACCCTCTTTACTTTTTATATTTCTTAAAACAGCTTCACTTTGCTTATCGGGTATACTCTCATCAGGGACCTCAATTATTTTTATTTTACATCCATTTCCGGAATTGAATTTATTTTTAAGCTCGTCAAGCTTATTTCTGTAATACTCTTCCTTTACTTTTCCTACGGTTATAAGCTTTATATCCAATGTGTTATCCTCTTTTTTCCTTATTTACCTTATATTCTTAATTTCTTTACGTAAAGTTGTTATTCTGGTCATATTTTGTTCATAATTTGGGTTTATATTAACAGTATAGTTTTTCATAAATCCTCTCTTTAAATTATATAATTTTGATAATAAAATGCCGGTTTTGTTCCACCGGCATTTTATTATTTATATAATTATACATTTCCGTTCTTTACGTCATCGAATTCTTTTTCTATCTCTTCACTTACCTTAGGTGTAACAAGTGAAACTATTATTATAAATGCAAGGCTTACGAAAAATCCTATAAGCAGTGAATATGCTCCTGTATAGGTAGCAAGTGTAACCTTGGCTCCATCCATATCTATAAGCTTGATATAATCCCAAAGTATAACCGTTGCTGCGCCGCTTATCATACCGGCAGCCGCACCCGGAAGATTTATTCTTTTCCAGTAAAGGGACATAAGTATGGTCGGACCAAATGCAGCACCAAGTCCTGCCCATGCATCAGATACGAGTCCCATGATACTTGAATCAGGATTCCATGCTATAAAGAATGCAATTATCGCAATTACAAATACACAAACTCTTGCTATAAGCAAAACCGTCTTTTCCTTTAAGTCCTTAAAGAAAACTCCCTTAAATAAATCCTGTGATATAGATGAGGATGATACCAGAAGCTGTGAATCCGCTGTGGACATGATTGCCGCAAGGATACCACAGAGTAAAAGTCCTCCGATAAACGGTATCTTGATATCCTCGGTAAACATCTTCATTATCATTTCAATGTAAACATTTTCATACTGTGAGCCTTCTGTTGAAAGCACTGTAGGGAAAAGATATGCTCTTCCTATAACACCTATTATACAAGCAACCACAAGTGAAAGGAGTACCCATACGATAGCAACCTTCTTGGATTTTGAAAGCTCTTTTTCATCCTTGATTGCCATAAATCTGACTAAGATATGAGGCATACCGCAGTAACCGAGTCCCCAGGCAAGCTGTGATGCTATACTCATGGCAGTTATCGGTTTGCCGTTTTCAACAAATATATTGAGGAAATCACTGGCATCCTCAACACCACTGTCTATAAGATTTGGAATTATGCTGCCTGTACCCATAAGCATAACTGCAACTATCGGAACAGCAAGAATTCCTATAAGCATCATCATACCCTGTATAAAGTCTGTCTTACATACTGCAAGGAAACCACCTAAAAATGTATATGCAAGTATAACTGCAGCTCCTACAAAAAGTGCAGTATGATAATCAATCTTTGCGATTGAAGAAAAAAGCTTTCCGCCTGCTGCAAAAGCCGATGCGGTATATACAAGGAAAAATATAAGTATTACTACAGCTGATATAGCCATAAGTATCTTCTTTTTATCTCCAAATCTGTTGCTAAGATATTCCGGTATGGTAAGTGCATTACCTGCTCTAATGGTATATCTTCTTAATCTTCCGGCTATAAAAATCCAGTTGAGCACCGTTCCTATGAAAAGACCTATAGCTATCCATGCCTGATTTGTACCAAATGCATAGATACAGCCCGGAAGTCCCATCAAAAGCCATCCACTCATATCAGATGCCTGTGCTGAAAGAGCCGCAACCCATCCTCCTAAATTTCTTCCTCCCAGGAAATAATCATCTGCATTTTTGTTTTTCTTTGCAGTTGATATTCCGATGATAAGCATTCCACTCATATAGAGTACAAACGCAAACACAATCCAACCTGTCATAATTAATCTCTGGTCTCAAGTAAAAGCAAATATCCGCTTTTAATCGATATATGACCTTCCTCCTTTATTAATTCATTACTTATCCCAAGGGTATCTTCCTTAAAAAGCACTCCACCCTTTGGTATATATTTAAATCCCTCAAGCTTAATTCCTTCCACCTTATCGGTAAAAGGTATAAGGGAAATAAATTTTCCGTATAAATCCTTTTTCTTTATGATGATATCCTTATTCTTATCCATCATCCGAATCTTATTAAACCTGTCAATTATACATGCATCCATATTATTATCAAGGCAATATTTTAAAATGCCTATATTGCCAAGAAGATGGTCTAATCTCTTACCTGTAGCACCAAGTATGGTAATCGAAGACTTTTTCTTTAAAGCAAGCTTAACCGCTTCGTTTAAAGCCGCATGTGTATCGGTTAAATTCTTTTCGGGATTTAGAAGTATTGTTCTTTCATCAGCTTCATATTTTTTCTTAATGTTCTCACCGGCCGAATCAAAATCGCCTATAAGCAAATCCGGTTTTACATGAAGTCTTTCAAGTGCTTCAATGCCCTTATCGACACCGATTATGTATGGATTTTCAGAATGATTTATCAAATCACTTACAAGCGTATCATCTATCTCCCCACCGGTTACTATTATTATTTCATTCATCAACCAAGTACCTCAAAGAAACGACTCACATTTTCTGCTATATTACCGTTAAAGCAGGCAGAACCGGCGACAATAACATTTGCACCCGCGTCAAGAACTGTGCTTACATTATCAAAATTGATACCGCCATCTACCTCTATAAGCAAATCCGGATTTATCTTTTCTGACCATTCTTTTACCTTGTTTAGCTTTTCTATGGCAACAGGCATAAATTTCTGTCCGCCAAAGCCGGGATGAACACTCATGATAAGAATCATATCCACCTTATCAATATATGGCTTTAAGACCTTAGTATCAGTTTCAGGATTTATGGCAAGTCCAACCTTAAGTCCTGCCTTTCTTATAAGACTGATTGTTTCATCCAAGTCCTCACAGGCCTCATAGTGAATCGTTAAAATATCAGCTCCCGCATCCTTAAATGCATCTATATATCTCTTTGGCTCATTAATCATAAGATGCACATCGAAAAATGCATCTGTAATCTTTCTTATCGCCTTAATAACCGGCGGTCCAAAGGATATATTTGGTACAAATGCACCGTCCATAACGTCAAGATGATACCATTTTACTCCTGCTTCATCAAGCACATTTGCATTTTTTTCAATGTTATTAAAATCAATTGAAAGTAATGAAGGTGAAAGAATATTATCCATTCTACCATTTCCTCTTTTCTTTTAGTTCATTAAAAAGCTGTTTATAATTTTCATATCTTAAGCTGCTGATTATTTTTTTATCAAGCGCTTCCTTAACCGCACAATCAGGTTCGTTTATATGAACGCATCCGTTAAAACGACATTTTCCCTCATAAGGTTCAAACTCGTTATAATAATATTTCAAATCCTCGGGCTCAACATCCTCAACGTATAATGAACTAAAGCCCGGTGTGTCAAGAATATATGTATCCTCACCGATACACATAAGCTCCGTATGTCTTGTAGTATGCTTTCCTCTTTTTATCTTATCACTTATACTGCCTGTCTTTGCATCCATATCCGGACATACAGCATTTACTATAGAGGATTTTCCAACTCCGGAAGGACCTGCCAATACCGTAGTTTTATTTTCCAATTTACTTATAAGGTTTCCAATTTCTTTTTTTTCTTCATCCGCTTCTTTGGTAGATGTAATAAGAACCTCATAACCACATGATGTGTATATTTCTTTTATCTCATTTATCTTTTCTTCGCTTACCAAATCAGACTTGTTAAAGCATATAATCGTTTCAATATGCTGCAGGCTCATCATTATCAAAAATCTATCAAGCAGATTAAAATTAGGTTTAGGATTTGATAAGGCAAAAATAATAATTGCCTGACTGACATTGGAAACAGTCGGGCGGATTAAAGAATTTGTTCTTTCATGGATGGATATAATATTACCGGTTTTATCCTTTTCGCTTATTATATCAATATCCACGTCATCGCCAATCATAGGTTTTATATTTTGATTTCTAAATACCCCTTTGGCTTTACACTCATATATAAAATTATTGTGTAGGTGGACATAATAAAATCCACCTACACCCTTAATAATCTTACCTGTCATATTAGTTCTCTCTATAGGTTATACTTGGAGTTTTTCCAAAGCTTGCACTAACATCATTTCCGTCGATAAATATCGTATATGTGAAGTTTTCATTGTTAGTTGACAAATTACCTATACTTACGTTTGCACTTGCTTTTCCTTCAGTATTTAAGGTTACAGTCTGCTCTTGCGTTGCAGATCCGTTTGATACTCTGACTGTTGCACTTCTGCCTGCATATGAAACAGGATTTCCTTCTGCATCAACTTCATTTGTAGGAGCACTTATATCAACCTTGATATCAGCCGTATAAGATACAGCCTTTTCTTCAGGACCGTCGCTTATTACAAAATCGACAGAACTTCCTTCAGGTACCTCCGTTCCACTCTTTACACTCTGTCTTATAACATATCCCTCTGCAACATTGTCACTGTTTTCGTGTGTGACACTACCTGTAGTTAATTTCTTGGATGCAAGAGCATTTTCGGCTTCTGCCTGAGTATATCCTGTAAGGTTAGGAACCTCAACATTTTTCTCTTCTTTACCGTTACTTATAACGAGAGTAACCTTAGAACCCTCCTTAGCCATTGAGCCACCCTCAGGTTCTGTCCTTACAACCTTATCCTTGTCGACATCCTCACTGTATTCGTATGCATGAGTTACAGTAAAGCCTGCTTCCTGAAGTATGGTAACTGCCTGTGCATCCTCATAGTTTTTAACATCAGGTATCTGTTTTTCTTCAGCACCTGCACTAACCTTAATTATAATTTCCGCATCTGCTGCAGTAGGTGTTCCTTTGACTATATTCTGCTCAAATACATAACCTTCCTGAGTTTCGGTATTATTTTCATGGACTGACTGAACATTGGTAAATCCGGCATCCTTAAGTATCTTAATTGCCGCCTCCTCTGATATACCTATTACATCCTCCATCGGAATTTGTGCAACTTCTTCAGATGCTGAAACAGTGGATGATTGTGTTGTCTTTTTATCACCAAACTTGAACCATCCAAGCACTTTTCCAAGGACAACCATAACGACTATTGCCAATATTACAGCAGTAGCAACAGCACCTACTATAACTGCCTTTTTTAGATTAGGATCTATATCACCATCATTGTCATCGTAATCATCATAATCCTCATCTTCATCGTAATCCTGCACCTTTTTGATATTTCCTCTCCTAGGTGGTTCAGGGATATATTCTTCCTCATCCTCCCAAGGATCCTCTTCCTCAAAAAGAGCATTTATTCTGTCGTTGTTTACAGGTATTGTTGAAATACCCTGAATCGGCTGCATCTCACCCATTTCATTTTGAACAGGTACATTGGTATTGAAAAATGCATTTTGTGGCTGCTGAACCGGTTTTACGGATGCTGCACTTCTTACAGCTTCCAATTCTTCCTTTGACCACTCCTGTGTCGGACTGTTAGTAACTTGAGAAGGAGCCACAACTATATCTATATTAGGATTATTTTGAACTCTCTTTAAATCTGCGATAAGCGCACTTGCAGTAAGATATCTTCTCTCCGGCTTTTTCTGAGTAGCCTTTAAGATTATCTTCTCAAAGCTTGCATAGATATCAGGATAGTATTCTCTTGGAGAAACCATCTCATTTTGTATATGCATAAGTGCTACTGAGACATTGTTATCGCCCTCAAAAGGTACCCTTCCGGTTACCATCTCGTACATAGTGATACCAAGTGAATATATATCACTTCTTTCATCACTAAAGCCGCCTCTTGCCTGTTCAGGAGAAATGTAATGAACGCTTCCCATAGCGCCTGAAGTCAAGGTATTTGATGAAGCTGCCTTTGCGATACCAAAATCAGTAACCTTTAAATTACCGTTTTTATTGACAAGTATATTTTGAGGCTTTATATCCCTATGTATAATATGGTTTTCATGTGCTGTTTCAAGTGCAGAAGCAATCTGAATGGAAAAATCTATCGCTTTTTCCATGTTGAGTCTGCCATTTTCATGGATATACTCTTTAAGAGTTATACCTTCCACAAGCTCCATGACTATGAAATATATTCCATCATCCTCTGTAACATCATAGACATTTACAATATTAGGATGTGCAAGTCCGGCTGAAGCCTGTGCCTCGATTCTGAATTTTGTAACAAACGTCTTATCATTTACAAATTCCGGCTTAAGCATCTTGATGGCAACATTTCTGTTCAATCTGTGATCCTTTGCCTTATATACGATAGACATTCCTCCGGCTCCTACCACCTCAAGAATCTCATATCTATCACATAATATCATTCCCGGTTTTAACATAATTCTAACCCTTTCTGATTATTTCTCGAATAGTTTAGCTTTCAATAATAACAACAGATATGTTATCCGCGCCACCATAGTAGTTAGCTCTGTCAATAAGTGCCTGCGCAGTATCTCTTAAATCTTCGTTATCTATAACAATATCTCTTATCTCGTCATCCTCAACCATATTGGATAAACCATCTGAACAAAGCAGATATTTGTCCTCAGGATTTATGTCTATCTCAAAGAAATCCGGAATAACCTCCTCCTTTGAGCCCATAGCCTTAGTAATAATATTTTTTTCAGGATGGTTTCTTCCTTTTTTTCTTTCAAGCTTTCCATCCCTGATAAGCTCCTCAACAAGCGAATGATCCATAGTAATCTGTTTTATCTCATTTCCTATGGAGTATAATCTGCTGTCACCTATATTGGCAACATATAATTTTTCATCCTGACAAACAGCAGCAACCATAGTCGTTCCCATCCCTCTTAAGTCCGGATCACGACTTGCGGTTTTGTATATCTCATTATTTGCAAAAATCATCGCACGCTTCAAAACAGCAATCGGATTTTCAATAGTGGACTTTTTTATAAAATCCACTGCGATATCAATTGCCATCTTTGATGCCTGATCTCCTGCTCTATGTCCACCCATACCATCTGCAACTATGTAAAGATTTGGTAATGGTCCTACCGGCTTATCGCTGTAATATATGCTGTCCTGATTGTTGCTTCTCTTGCTGCCGGTATCTGTTTTTCCGCTAGACCTCATAGGATTCCTCCTAAATATTAACCGAATACTTTCTTCTTAACTGTCCGCAGGCAGCATCTATATCGCTACCCACACTCCTTCTTATAGTAACATTTATTGAATTTTTTTCAAGTACTAATTTGAAATTTTGAATAGAATTATTATCTCCCTTTTCAAAATTTCTTTCTTCTATCGAATTAACCGGAATTAGATTAACATGGCAGTTTTGCCCTTTTAAAAGCTCTGCCAGCTCCAAAGCATCCTCTTTACTGTCATTTTGACCTTTTACAAGGCTGTATTCAAAGCTGATTCTTCTTCCTGTAATATCAAAATATCTTTTACAAGCATCAAGTATCTCTTTTATACTGTATTTTTCAGCTATTGGCATAAGGCTTCGTCTTTTTTCATCATTAGGAGCATGAAGTGATATAGCAAGTGTTATGGCAAGCTTTTCATCTGCAAGCTCATCTATCTTTGGAACTATGCCGCATGTAGACATAGTTATATTTCTCATGCTTAAGTTGTATCCCTTCTCATCAGTTATGAGTCTGATAAACCTTATAACATTATCATAATTATCAAGAGGTTCACCCGTACCCATAATAACTATATTTGATATTCTTTCGCCCGTAAGACGCATGGTGGCATATACCTGCTCAAGCATCTCCGAGGCGCTTAAATTTCTGACTAAGCCACCTATGGTTGAAGCACAAAATCTGCACCCCATACGACATCCTGCCTGCGAGGATATACATATGGAATTACCATACGAATATCTCATAAATACAGTTTCAATCATCTGTCCGTCATATAGTTTATATAAAAACTTAACAGTTCCATCCTTTTTTGAAACCTGTCTTGTTTCTTCTTTAAGTACTACAAATCCGTCTTCCTTTATTTTTTCCCTCATATCCTTGGTAAGATTGGTCATGGAATCAGTATCTCCCACATACTTTTCATGCACCCAGCTAAAAAGCTGCTTTGCCCTAAACGCAGGAAGTCCTATTGCCTTAACATAGTCCGTAAGCTCATCAAGGTACATGGATTTTATATCGATTTTTTCTGTTTTTTCTTCCTGTAAATTACTCATCATTTTCCTCGAAACATCATGTATTTCACTTTAAAATAATATAAATATTCTAAAATCTGTATTATATGTTTACTATAAGTTTATGCATTTACTCTCTTTAGTATTGCATAAAAAAATCCGTCACATTTATCTATTCCCTGCAAAAACTGTCTCTTTTTAATAAGCTTGAAATCATTTCTTTTTTTCAAAAGCTTTTCAACTATTTTATCATTTTCTTCGGGATTAATTGTACATGTACTGTACAAGAGCACACCGCCGTTTTTTACATATGAAGCAGCATTTTCAAGTATCTTATCCTGTAAGCTTATAAGTTCTTTTATTTGTTCATTACTTACACGATATTTTATATCGTTTTTCCGTCCGATTATTCCAAGTCCGGAGCACGGCACATCAGCTATTACCATATCGGTGTTATTATCAAAATCATAATCAAATTCTTCTTTATCTATATGCTTTGTGGCATCATGCTGACCTATAACAACATTATCATATCCGAGTCTTTCTACATTATCTTCAATAAGAGATAGCTTATCTTCTGATATATCAAACGAATAAACGCTCCCTATGTCTGCCTTTGATAGGTCTGCCATAGCTTCAAGTGCGGCGGTTGTTTTACCTCCCGGAGCAGCGCATATATCAAGAAGGATAAAATCATCCGATATTTCATCTATCTGCTTAAACGCCTCATCCACAGCACATATGGAGCTTTCATCCTGAACTGTAAATTCTCCCTGCTTATATCCCGGTACCTTTTTAATAAAATCATATCCTGATATAAGAAGCGCTTTATCCGAATAATGGCCTTTAGAAACGTTTATTCCTTCCCCGGCTATCTTATCCCTTAACTCATCAACCGATATTACGGGGGTATGAACCCTGATAGAAGTTTCTCTTTCAATAAAACAGCCGGCAAGAATCTGCTCATAATCATCAGGATAATCTTTTTCTAATTTTTTTATCAATCCCTCCGGAACAGAATACTCTACAGAAAGATATGCGATATAATCCTTTTTTCTATCAGGGTATTTTATATTGTCCTTATTTTTTGCAATACTTCTTAACACACCGTTTACATATCCTGAAAGTCCGGCAAGCCCGTGCTTTTTTGCAAGCTTGACGGCTTCATTACATGCGGCACTGTCCGGAACGCTGTCCATAAAAATAAGCTGATAAACACCCATTCTGATAATACATCTTATCATAGGCTTCAGCCTGTTTGCTTTTAGCTTTGAAAATTGATTTATGATATAGTCAAGCTTTATGCGTGTTTCCACAACACCTTCAGAGAGCCTCGTGATAAAGGCTCTCTTATTTTTTTCTATAAATTGGTTTTTCTTTAATGCTTTATTTAAAGCTATATTAGAAAAGGTATTATTTGTCTCGATGTCCATGAGGATATCCAAAACTATATCTCTTTCGTCTGACATAAACACTCTCCGACTGATTATTCTCCGACCATACTGTGAACATTAAGCTTATTTCCATTTAAAAATGATACCGTATCCATAACTTTTTTACCTTCAGGCTGAAGTGAAAGAATCGTTAGTGCTCCTTCTTTACATTTGACAGTAAACGTTTTTTTAGTAACTTCTATTATCTCACCCGGAGTACCGGTTTGATATGCGGCATTTGATTCATCTGCAACACGAGCTTTAAGTATCTTAACATTTTTTCCATCTATCCTTGTATATGCACAAGGCCATGGGATAAGACCTCTTATAAGTCTTTCAAGCTTTACTGCCGGCATATTAAAATCAAGCTTTCCAAGCTCCTTTGTAAGCATATGTGCGTATGAGCTTTCCGAATCATCCTGCTTCGTTCTTACCGCAGTATTATCCTCAAGAGCCTTTAATGTAGAGATTATAAGTCCTGCGCCGCATAAAGCAAGCTTATCGTGAAGGGTTTCACCTGTATCATCAGGTTCTATAGCAACCTCTGCTTTTTCTATCATATCTCCTGTATCAAGACCTTTTTCCATATACATAGTAGTAACACCGGTCTTATCACAGCCATCTATTATAGACCATTCTATAGGTGCCGCACCTCTGTATTTTGGTAAAAGTGACGCATGTATATTTATGCATCCATATTCAGGTATATTCAATATACTTTCCGGAAGTATCTGTCCGTAAGCGGCAACAACTATAACATCAGGCTTGCATTTTTTAATTCTGGCAACGGATGCTTCTTCCTTTATTTTTTCAGGCTGAAATACATCTATTCCAAGCTCTGTGGCAGCTGCCTTTACCGGTGTAGGAACAAGCTTGTTGCTTCTTCCCTTCGCCTTGTCAGGCTGGCTTATAACAAGTGAAACTTTATGTCCTGATTCCACAAGCGCCTTAAGTGGATATACTGCAAAGTCAGGAGTTCCCATATAAACAATTCTCATATAATCTACCTCTTTTTTAATCCTCATCGTCAGCAGGCGGTGCATCTATACTATGAAGACCGTCTGTAGCTAGATCCTTATAAAGTATTCCGTCAAGATGATCCAGTTCATGGCAGATTGCCCTTGCCAAAAGACCTTCTCCTTCAACCGTTATCTCCTTCATGTCCCTGTCAAGTGCCTTACATATTACATGATTTGGACGCTTTACA
>CACWQH010000033.1 GCA_902762955.1 uncultured Lachnospiraceae bacterium | reverse complement strand
TACATCTGCACCGAGAAGCTTCATACGATATACATTAAGCGCCTGTCTTTTGGTATCCTCTTCACCCATAAATACAACACATTCCATATCAAGAAGTGCCGCTGCAGTAGCTGTAGCAACACCATGCTGACCTGCACCTGTTTCCGCTATAAGTCTTGTCTTACCCATCTTCTTGGCAAGCAGTGCCTGACCGAGAACATTGTTAATCTTATGAGCACCTGTATGATTTAAGTCCTCTCTCTTAAGATATATCTTTGCTCCGCCCAATTCTCTGGTAAGCTTCTTCGCAAAGTATAATCCCGAAGGTCTGTTACCGTAATTATTTAAAAGCTCTGTCAGCTCTCTTTGAAATTCCGGATCATTTTTATAATGATTATAAGCTTCCTCTAGCTCTATAACAGCATTCATCAAAGTTTCCGGAATGTACTGTCCTCCGTGAATTCCGAAGCGTCCGTTATTATCACTCATGATTTCTTTCCTTTCAATTATCTATATCTTAAACTTAATTAAATCCTTAACTTTTTACTCTTGCTTATTATATTATTTCATTTTTACATATCTTATTTTTATTAAAATTTCCTAACCTCATCTATAAAAGCCTTTATCTTCTGCCTATCTTTTCTTCCGTCCGTTTCAAGCGAAGAACTTGCATCAACCGCAAATGGGTCTAGCTCCGCTATAGCATTTCCCACATTTTCATGTGTGAGTCCTCCTGCAAGGAAATATGGTCTGTTTACGGATTTTATCAGGGACCAGTCAAAGGTCTCTCCCGTTCCCATGCCCGAATCAAGCAAAACCATATCGGCATGAGAGTTGTTGGCAGCAATTATATCATCCGCTGATTTTACTTTAATGGCTTTCATAATCTTACACTGCATATCAGCCTTTATCCTCTGGATATAAGCCTCTCCTTCATCTCCGTGAAGCTGCGCTATCTTAATTATCCCTCTTTTCAGAAGGTCTTCAACGACTGTTATATCCTCATCTACAAAAACACCTACGGTTTTTATCTTGGGATCAAGCCTTGCACGAAGCCTGCCTGCTTCCTCGGGAGTTATATATCTTTTGCTCCTGTTCCAGAATACGAATCCGACATATTCAGGCAAAAGCTCATTTGCATAGTCTATATCTTCATCAAATCTCAAACCGCATATTTTAATTTTAGCCATTGGAACCTCCGAATTTTAAATAATCAAGCTTATCTTTTTTATCCTTTGCTCTCATAAGTGTCTCACCTACGAGAACAGCATCGACCTTTGCCGCTTTAAAAGCTTCTATGTCTTCATGTGTTTTCACACCGCTTTCAGCTACAAAAATAACATCTTCCGGCACAAGGTCTCTAAGCCTTTTACTATTATTAATGTCAACACTGAAATTCTTAAGATTACGGTTATTTACACCTATGAGTCTTGCTCCTGCATTGATAGCCATCTCAATCTCTTTTTCATCATGTGCCTCAACAAGAGCAGATAAACCAAGTTCATCGCATATACCTTTATAATATTTTATCTTCTGTTCGTCAAGTATGGAGCATATAAGAAGTACCGCCTTAGCCCCGAGAAGCTTTGCCTCATATATCATATACTCATCTACAACAAAGTCCTTTCTTATAACAGGAACAGATACATTATCAGTTATCTCCTTAAGGTATTTATCCCTTCCGAGAAACCACTTCGGCTCTGTCAAAACGGATATGCAGTCAGCCCCTGCCGCTTCATAGTCCTTTGCTATCTCAAGGTAAGGAAAATCCTCTGCGATAATGCCCTTTGAAGGAGATGCTTTTTTCACCTCACAGATTAAGGATATTCCGTCTTTTTTGAGTGCCTTCTCAAATTCAAAATCACCCTTAGGCAAAGCATATGCCTTTTCTTTAATTACTTCAAGAGAAACCCTCATTTTATTATTTTCAACTCGAACTCTTGCATAATCCGCAAGTTCATCTAAGATATTCATTTCAATTTACTCCTGCAAATATTAATTATGCAGCTTACCATCCTGAGTGTACTGCTTATAGTTTCATAAGCAGACCGTTTTTAGACGTCGGTACTTAGTGAGGTTTTTTCGAACTTAGTACCGCTACGTCTAAAACCGAGCGAGAGCGTGTCTGCGATGAAACATATAAGCAGTACACTCAGGACGGTAAACGGACTTTATTTTATTTATTGGATAATTCGATTATCTTCTCAAGAGTTTCGGCAGCCTTACCCGAGTCTATCATCTCGGCTGCGAGCTTGATACCGTTCTCGATAGAATCAGCCTTACCGTAGATATAAAGGGCAGCACCGGCATTCATAAGAACTACATTTCTCTTATGTCCCTTTACGCCTGCTAAGATATCTCTTGTAATCTTGGCATTATCCTCAGGCTTACCGCCACGTAAATCCTCCTTTGTGCAGCGTTCAAATCCAAACTGCTCTGGAGTTATAACATATTCCTTATACCATCCGTTTCTGAATTCGCATATGGTAGTAGGTGAACTAAGCGATATCTCATCCAGCTTATCCTGTCCGTAAACAACAAGTCCTCTTTCAACTCCGAGGCTTGTAAGAACCTGTGCAAGCGGCTTAACCAATAACTCATCATATACACCGAGCAGCTGTACCTTAGGACTTGCAGGATTGGTGATAGGTCCTAGTATGTTAAATACAGTTCTTATACCAAGTTCCTTACGGATAGGTCCTACATACTTCATTGAAGTGTGATACTTCTGTGCAAATAAGAAGCAGAAGCCTACTTCATTTAACATCTCAACACATTTCTCAGGTTCAAGATTAATATTTACACCTAAAGCTTCAAGACAGTCAGCGGTTCCTGACCATGAAGAAGCAGCCCTGTTACCGTGCTTTGCAACCTTAACTCCTGCAGCTGCCATGATGATAGCTGATGTGGTTGATATGTTAAAGCTCTTTGCATTATCTCCGCCTGTTCCTACTATCTCCATACAATCAAGACCTGTTGTATCAACCTTGGTTGCCTTGTCTCTCATAGCTGCTCCGCAGCCTGCTATCTCGTCTATGGTTTCAGCCTTTGTACTTTTTGTGGAAAGAGCTGCCAAAAATGCAGCATTCTGTGTCGGTGTAGTCTCTCCGCTCATTATCTCTGAAATTACCTCATATGCCTCGTCGTAAGTTAAATCCTGCTTATCAACTATTTTTACAATTGCTTCCTTAATCATATTCTTTTCTTCCTTTCTTTTTCCGGTTTTATAATTGAATAAAATTCTTTAATATGGTTTTTCCATCAGGTGTGAGTATGGACTCGGGATGGAACTGGACTCCGTATATCGGATACTCGGTGTGTGCCACCGCCATTACCTCACCATCTGTGGTTCTTCCGATTACCTTAAGTGTATCGGGCAGCGTGCTTTCATCAACTGCCAGCGAGTGGTATCTTGCAACCTTTATATGTTCAGGCAGGTTTTTGAATAGTGGGCTGTCTCTGTCGGTTTCTATCTTGGACTGTTTGCCGTGCATAAGCTTTTTCGCATAGGTTACGGTTGCTCCGTAAGCTGCACATATTGCCTGATGTCCAAGACACACGCCAAGTATCGGTATCGTTTTGGGAAGCGATCGTGCCGCTTCAATTATTATGCCTGCATCTTCAGGTCTTCCCGGTCCCGGTGAGATTATTACATGGGATGGAGAAAGGTTTGCAATTTCCTCCACTGTCATCTCATCATTTCTTATTACCTTTAACTCTCCACCAAGCTCACCTACATATTGAAACAGATTATAGGAAAAGCTGTCGTAATTATCTATCAAAACTATCATTGCTAATCCTCCATTTCTATAGATTTTTCTATGGCGGTCATAACTGCCTTAGCTTTGTTGATACATTCCACATATTCGTTTTTAGGAATGCTGTCTGCCACGATTCCGGCACCGGAACGGACAAACACCTTACCGTTTTTCTTAAAGGCTATCCTTATGGCGATGCAGGTATCAAGGTTTCCCGTAAAGTCTATGTAGCCGATTGCTCCGCCGTAGATGCCTCTCTTGTTATTTTCAAGCTCATTTATAATCTCACAGGCACGAAGCTTCGGTGCACCGGACAGTGTTCCTGCCGGAAGTATGGCGTCTATCGCATCAAGCGGTGTGGCATCTTCTCTTATCTCACCTCTTACAGTTGAACCGATATGCATAACATGTGAATATCTTTCTATCGACATATATTTCTCAAGCTCTACCGAACCGAATTTGCTTATCTTGCCTATATCATTTCTGCCGAGGTCAACCAGCATATTGTGCTCAGCACATTCCTTTTCGTCAGCTAAAAGTTCTTCTTCCAGCCGCTTATCCTCCTCGTAGGTCTTACCTCTCGGTCTTGTGCCAGCAAGCGGAAATGTATGAAGCACACCGTCCTCAAGCTTGACTAGTGTTTCTGGGGATGCTCCCGCAACCTCTATATCATCGCCGCTGAAGTAAAACATATACGGCGAAGGATTGATGGTTCTTAAAACCCTATAGGTGTCAAGCAGGCTTCCCTCAAAATCTGCCTCAAGCCTGTTTGACAAAACCACCTGAAATATATCGCCCTCATAGATATGCTTTTTAGCCTTCTCAACCATCTCACAAAACTCGGACTCATCAAACATCCGTCTGAATTCGGATGAAATATGTGCCTTTTCATTTTTTACCTCTTTGCCGGTTCTGAGTAAGCTTATTATCTCATCTATATCCTTAATGGCCTTATCATAATTTGCTTCCAGATTATATGTCTTTGCATTTGCTATGATAACAAGCTTTTGTCTGATGTTATCAAAGGCAATTACCTTATCAAAGAGCATCAGGTCAACGTCATTGAATTTTTCCTCATCCTTTGCATCAATGTTAAGTGTAGGCTCCGCATACTTTATATAGTCATATGCAAAGTATCCTACCAGTCCGCCGGTAAAGGAAGGCATACCTTCTATCTTTGGACTCTTATATTCATTTACCGTTTCATTGATAAAGACTGCCGGATGCTTGATATTATCCTCCTTTAACACCTCACCCTTTGCGTCTATAACCTTTATCTTATTATTGAGACAGGTTATGCAAAGCTTTGGTTCATATCCGAGAAATGTATATCGTCCGGTCTTTTCCTGATTTTCCACGCTTTCAAGCATATACACATGGCTGCTTACATTTTTAAGTATCTTAAGTGCCTGAATCGGTGTGATAAAATCCGAGTAAATCTCTCTTGCTATAGGGATGCATCGATAGTCATCCTTATAGTCTTTTGCTTTTTCCAGAGTTGGAAAATATTTGCTGTTCATCTTCTACCTCCTTTTCTTTCCAATGGAGTATTACATAAAGAAAGTCCCTGATAACAGAAGCTCTGTTATCAGGGACGGTAATAATCATATGTACCGCGGTGCCACCCTGCGTTTGCGGAAGTTTATCTCCACACTCTCATTGGAATACCAACATATTCCCTGCAACTAACGTATGCAAAAACGTCACGGAATACTCAGAGCCTTTGCTCCTTTGACCGCGCCCTCAGTGGTCCATTTAATAAACAGCTGCTATCGGTTCTCAGCAATCCCGACTCTCTGTGAGTGCCTCTTTTATTTTTATCTCCACATCAACGGTTTAGCGTATTAAATTATGAAGCAATTATATTCTTAATTCTCGGGGATGTCAAGAATTTTTTCCATTCCTTAGTAAAGCCAAAATAATCTAATCTTACAAAAGGATACTTTTTTTCTAAACATACTATTTTTGATACAAATGTATTCCATACATCTTCATTATTTACCATCTTTTTCATAACAATAATATATGCAAACAATTGCTTTGTAGCTTTATTAATTGAAATATTGTTGTCTTTAAAAATCTGCTTATCTTTTTTATAAAGTCAAAGTAAGGGTATATGCGCTTAATCTATAATAACTCATATTTAACAAAACTTTCTTAGCATACTCCTCATCCTTGATTATTAAACCTCTATCTTTTAAAATCTTAATTTGTTCATCAATCGTTTTAAACGTTTTTACCTCTTGTGACATAAATATCCATCCCCATAAAACAAAAGTCCCACCATGTTACGCATATAGCAAAGCTACATAGGCTCGGTGGGATCGATTACTTAATAATATACCTTATATACTTTTGTTTGTCAATATTTTTTATAACTATAGAAGAGTATTTTTTATTTGACATCAGAATAATCGTAGTATATATTGTACTTGGTTAGGCTAAACAAACTAAAATCAAACCTAATTATAAATCGAAAGGAAATAAATTATGTACATAGAAATAAAAAACGCCGTTAAAAAATACGGACAGGGTGAAAATGAAATATTTGCTATGGACGGAGTGGATTTATCCATAGCAGAGCATGAAATATGTGTGATTTTGGGACCATCAGGTTCAGGTAAGTCGACACTTTTAAATATGCTGGGAGGTATTGACAGCCTCACATCGGGAAGCATATCCGTTAATGGTAAAGAGATTTCGGGTATGAGTAAAAAGGAGCTTACTGCTTACAGAAGAAGCGATATAGGATTTATCTTCCAGTCCTATAATCTTATTCAGGACCTTACGGTTAAGGAAAATATCCAGACGGTGGCAGACATTTCAAAGGAGCCGCTTGATATAGATGAGCTGCTTGATGCACTTTCTCTAAAAAAGTATCAAAATCATTTTCCGGCAGAGCTTTCCGGAGGACAGCAGCAAAGAACCGCTATTGCAAGAGCACTTGTTAAAAATCCTGTAATTCTTCTGTGTGATGAGCCGACAGGTGCACTTGATTCAAAGTCCTCAAGGGATGTACTTAAGATGCTTGAAAAGGTAAACAACCTTTATAAAACAACGGTAATTATCATCACACATAACGAAGGAATTGCTGAGATGGCAGACCGAGTAATCCGAATTCACGATGGAAAGATAGTTAAAAATATTAAAAATGAAGCCAAGAAACCGGTTGCCGATCTGGTAATCTAAGTAGGGAGTAAGAAGATGACACTAAATAAAAGATATCTAAGAAATATAAAAAGCAATCTTTCCTTTTACATAAGCATTACCCTGCTTACCCTTTTGGTGGTTTATATGTATGTAGCGATTTCCGCTGCCTACACAAAGGAAAAGGCATATCTTGACGAAAAGGTCATAGAGGCAAACCGTGAGGACGGGCAGTTTACACTCTATAATGATATGTCCGACGAGGATATAATAAAGTATGAGGAAAAGTGGAATATCGACATAGAAAAGCAGTATTTTACGGATGCCGGTTTAGGAGATTCAAAAACCATAAGAGTATTCAGACCGAGTGAGAAGGTAAATAAATATATCATAAGCAAGGGTAGTGACATAGACGCCGATACGGATATTTTGATAAGTGAATTATTTGCGAAAGCAAATGATATCTCAATCGGCGATACAATAGACATCACTTTAAACGGTGTTGGAAAAACATTTACGGTATGCGGCTATGCCATAAGATTTGATTATCTTTTCTGTCTAAAAAATGTAAATGATACATTTAGCATATCCTCCGAGTTCGGTGTCGGCTTGATAAGCCGTGATGCCTATGACAGCATAACCGCTGAAGCAAGTAAGAGAGAAGCTTATTACTCGGTGGTGTTTAACGAGGATAACGAGCAGGAGGTAAGGAAAAATCTTTACGAGGAATATCAAACATCTTCTTATACCTCGGCGGATATAAATAACCGAATACAGACTCCAAATGATCAGCTTGAAGAGCTTGGAACCATGACCGGTATGATACTGCCGGTAGCTATAATATTTGTAGTTATTCTTATGGCGGTAATTCTCGGGCGTAAGGTTAAAAACGAAAAGAAAATGATAGGTATACTCAATGCTCTCGGTATGACCAAGTTTGAGCTTGCGAGACATTACAGTATATTCGGATTAATTCCGGGACTGGTCGGAAGTGTACTCGGTACAATTCTCGGAAATGCCACAACCGGATATATGATGGATCTTATGATAGAGGGAAAGCTTGAGCCGTTTAATATAAAATTTGACGGTAAGCTAAGCAGCAATCTTATTGCCATAGGGCTTCCTACCCTTTGCTATACGCTTGCGGTTTTTGTTACAGCACTTATAACCATAAAGGGCAATTCTATAGAGCTTATTAAGGGAAGCGGTAAGTCAAACGTTCACAAGCATTTAAGATTTCCTAAAAGTAAAATGTCCTTTAAGTCAAAGTATAAGCTTCGTGCCGTGCTCGGAAATTACGGAAGAACTCTTACACTTATCATCGGTCTGGCCATAGGAGGACTTGTGCTTGCGTTTATGCTTGCCTGTACAGATTCACTTGAATATTATGTTGATAAAAGTGTGGATGAGATAGGAAGCTTTGAATACGAATACTTCCTTAATCAGGTTATAGTTGAAACAGAGGATAACTCTTCCTTTGAAGCTGATGCAGTGGGATTTTTGGCTTCCTCTTTTGCTGCTGAGGATAAAAATGATATTGTAACGGTTATGGGAATAGATGATACCTCATACATTAATCTTACGGAAAAATCAGGAAGCGAGCTTACACCATCGGATGAACGCTTTTACATATCAAGCATGGGCTCAATGCTCTATGGTGTAGGAAAAGGCGATACATTAAAGCTTTATGATATTAATTCACTTGAAGAATATAGCATAACCATAGACGGAGTATTTGAAAACGGCTCGCAAAATCTTATAATAACCAACAACAAAACCCTCTGCAAGCTGCTTTCGCTTGATACTACTATGGGTATCCCGCTTGACTCGGTTAAGCTATACAATGGCGTTATGTCAAAGGACAGCATATCCTTTGATGACGGACTTGTATTAAAGGAAATTTACAGGGAGGATATAAAAAAACAATTGGATGAAAATATCCTTGACAGCATGAAGGAAATCCTTTGGGTAGTGCTTCTTCTTGGCGCCGGAATTATGATAATGATCATCTTCCTTATGGTAAATGTACTGCTTTCGGAAAATACAGTGACTATATCCATGCTTAAGGTACTCGGATATAACGACAATGAAATAAACTCAATCATTACGCATGTATATCACGGTATCGTGGTACTTGGCATTATTATTGGGCTATTTCTCGGAATATGGGCTAACGACTTAAACTTCAAAAAAAGCGCCTCGGTATATAACTGCTATGTTAAAAATGTCGTTAAACCATCCTCGGTTATGATATACTTCGGAATCGCAATAGCAAGCTACGTTATATCCCTTAAGCTTCTCGGAAATAAGATAAAGAAGGTCAGCATGGTAGAAAGCCTGAAGGATACAAGAGCATAAATGCATCGAGTGGATAGGCACACAATAAAAAATCACCGGAGATGTAAGATTACATCTCCGGTTTTATTCTAATGAAATTACTCTATGATAAAGTTGGTAAGACCTTTATAAACAATCTCAGCCTTACTGCAATCCCTTATTTAATGTTACCTTTCCATCGGTAAATTCAGTAAGGTACTTTTCAAATTCGACATCTAATGCCGGATAGCCGTCAGCGTCATAATAAAATGTTCCGGTTGCCACCTGATTATTTCCGGTATCTCCCACCTCACTGAAAAGTCTAATCTGAAAATCTCCAAGCTGGTCATCAGTCTCAAAGTCGCCTCCAAAAAGCCAGTTTCCTTCATCATCATAAAGGGTCCAACTGTCACCGTTATTTAAAGAAAGAACTGCGCCGTTTGGAAATAACCAATCACCGATAATATCATCCATCATTTTGTCTTCATCCGATAACTCTATTCCTTCTCCGATCAGATTCCAGTCAAGCAGCCCACATTTATAGTTATCCATAAGACCCCAAAAGTCTTCATCTGAAAGGTCAAGTCTCTCGGATGCGGATGCATCAACCATACCCGAGGTATTGTGATAAAAGCCTATGCTTCCGTCACCGACCTCATCACTATAATAAAAGTCAACCCATTCAAGCTCTGTTCCATCTGCATTTAAGCAGCACTGTCCAAACATACTGCTCATAGCACTTGAAGAACCGGTATAAAAAAAGTTTCCGTTTCCCATCCATCTGTAGCTGCTTCTCGCCCAGCCTTCAAGGAAACATACTATTTCGCCATCCTTATAGGTATATCCGTTGTAGATATAACTTTCATCCGTAATATCATCATAATAGCCGACCATATCTTCGCCAATTAAAAGCTCAGGTATACCATCACCGTTTATATCCTCGATAACGTATCCGATATTATTCAGCAAATCTGTTTTTGTACGATACATAACACTTTCCATAATACCGGAAGAAGGATAAACATAATCCTTCTCATAATCATATCCGTTTATAATTAAATCAAGAACCTCATCTTTAACCGGAGCATAAACAACCTCATAATCCAATTCACTTTTGTCTTCCTCGGCTGTATTATTTTTCTCTGCAGTATTTTCCACTGTATTTTCTGTTGTATCTTCTGTACTTTCAGCGGATGTATTGTCTTCACTTCCATTGAATGCTATTTTTTTGTCCTTTTTATTGCTTCCACATCCGGAAAGCGAGAGTGCTAAAATAAACGTTGTTATCAAAACTACTGATTTTTTTCTAAATTTTCTTCTTATCATTTTTCATTATCCTCTCATATAACATATTATCCGGAAATCACAAAATGATATTTCATAAATTTAATATATATTATTCCCCTCTGATAATTATCTTTGTTTTGCTCACATCCACCTTATCCTCTTCCATAATCAGTTCTCCTATGGAATCGGCGGTTATGCTGCCGCTTATCGGATTTTTCACGCTGTCGATGTGACCTTCTATTTCTGCATCAACGGTTGAGTACTCAAAGGAAAGTGTAGTATCAAGAAGCTTGCAGTTTTTCATTACAAGGTTTTCTATGTAGCACATTCCCTGTAAGCTCTCTATCGTACAATTTATAAATGTAAGGTTCTTTGAGTTCCAACCAAGGTACTCTCCCGATATAAAGGAATCATACACAACCACATTTTCGCAGTTCCAAAATGCATCCTTAGATAAAAGCTTTGAGTTCCTTACCTCTATATTTTTTCCTCCGTCAAAGGAATAGTCTCCGTAAAGGGTAAGGTTTTCCACCTTTATGTTTTTTGTATTCATTCCGAAATATGTACCCTTTGCCGTTACATTTGTAAGGGTTACATCCTCACAGTTCCAAAGGGTTTCCTTGGCATCCGAAAGTGATACATTATTAAGTGAAAGGTTTTTGCATCTTCTGAAATTCTTCGGTGCCTCGATAGCCGAGTCCTCAATGCTAATATTTTCAGTGTACCAGACTCCGGCTCTTGCCATCTCAAACCAAGAGCAGTTTTTTACCGTTATATCCTTGGAATACCAGAGCGGATACTTCCACTTAAACATACTGTTGTAAAGCTTAATATTCCGACTTTCCTTAAGCGGTGATTCACCCTCACCAAATATCGTATCCTCTATATCAAGATCCCTCGCCATAAACAGCGAACGCTCTCCCTCATATTTTTTTCCTGTTATCTTAGTCATCGTACTGTCCATTTTATACTCCCTTATAAGAATGTATTCCTTTTTCAAGTCGTGCCAGGCCGTCCATAAGTCTTTCCTTAGGGCAGGCTATGTTTAATCTTAAAAAGCTTTCGCCACCCGGACCATAATGCGTTCCGGCAGACAGATAAAGCCCCGTTTCCTTTCTTATGTGTTTCATAAGCTCTCTTGAATTGTTGGTAAGATCTCCGCAATCAAGCCAAAGAAGGTATGTCGCTTCCGATGGAACCAGCGATATTTCCTTGATATTTTCTTCAATGTATTCTTTTACCAAACATTTATTATTATATATATAACGCCTTAATTCATCAAGCCATTTTTCTCCCTCGTTAAAAGCAGCCAATACCACATCTATGGCAAATGCATTTGGCTCGCCCACCTCATCGGTATTTATCTGTCTCCATACCTTATGCCGGATTGCCCTGTCCTTAGCTACGACCGCCGATGTCTGTAACCCGGCTATGTTAAAGGTCTTGGTCGGCGCTATGGCTATAATTGCATTATCAACTATTTTATCTTCAAGAGATGCAAACGGTACATATTCCTTATCCGGATCCGTCAAATCACAATGTATCTCATCCACGATAAGCCTTACGTCATGTTCTATGCAAAGTTCTCCGACTCTTGTTAATTCCTCCCTGCTCCATATCCTTCCAACCGGATTGTGAGGATTGCAAAATACCATAAGAGCGGTCTGAGGATCCGCCAGCTTTTCTTCCAAATCCTCGTAATCTATACTGTAGCTTCCGTCCTTATAGATAAGCTTACTTTCAACCACGGTTCTTCCGTTATTTAAAATGCAGTTATAAAACATATTGTAAACCGGTGTTAGTATAACAACCTTTTCCGCCGGTGCGGAAAGCTTTCTTACCGTGCTTGAGATAGTAGGTATTACCCCGGCACTGTATATAAGCCACTCTTTTTTTATCTCTACGCCGTGTCGTCTCTTCCACCAGCCTATATACGCCTCATACCACTCATCCGGTATATCCGAGTATCCGAATATTCTACCTGCTACCCTTTTTTCAAGTGCTGCCACAATCTCCGGCGCAGTTTCAAAATCCATATCCGCAATCCACATCGGGAGCTCATTTTCACCAACTCTCCATTTGATGGAATAGGTTCCCTTTCTGTCCGTCATTTTATCAAAATCATATCTTAATTCGTTATCCATAAGCTGTTATAAATCTCCTTTCTTCAATAACCTATAAAGCTTTTTTAGTCATCCTTCCTCCATCAAAAGCGGCAACTTCCGTTTTGAAAATATTATCATAGACAGTCCAAGAAGACTTGCCTTACATATATTATCCGCTATCATGCAGTACCAGACTTCTGTAAGTCCGGTGTGCCAAAGCTTAACACAAAGTATGGTAAATATAATCCTTATCCCCCACATGCTGAAGGTCTCTATTATAAATACCTGTCCGGTTTTTCCCAGACCGTAAAATACACCCTGCATAGCTATCATAAGCCCAAAGAACGGTTCTGTAAATGCCACAATTTTAAGCATCCTCGCACCAAGCGTGGCCGCATTTATACTGCTTGTAAAAACCTTCATAAGCGGAAGCGCACATACATAAAGTATGATTCCGTTTATAAGCATAACCCCTATGGTTATGATGGTACTGAGCTTCATAATTTTCTTTATTCTGTCTAAATTTCTTTCTCCGTATGCTACACCGATAAGTGCCGATGTCGCTGAGCTAATTCCAAAGCCGGGTATGTAAAATATGGTCTCTGCATTTACCGCTATGGAATGTGCCGCAAATATACTTGTGCCCATACCGGATACAAGTCCTGCAAATACCACATATCCAAGTGAGGCTGTCGCCCTTGTTCCCGCTACCGGAAGAGCAACCTTACCAATCTCGGATAAAAGCCCTTTATCTGCCTTTATACTATGCTTTGTAAGTCCAAGCTTCTTTTTATTAATAAATACAATGAACATAAGCGTACCTGCTACAGTATAGCAGATTGCCGTTGCATATGCCGCACCTGTAACGCCCATATCAAGCACATATATAAATATCCAGTCAAGGATTATATTGAATACATTTGCAATTACATTTACAATCATCGGGCTCTTGGTATCAAGGGTTGCCCTTATACACGAACCGAATATAAGTGCCGCCGCACGAAATACCATAGGTATGCTTATTATTAAGAAATACTTATATGCATCAGGTCTTACCTGTGCATCGGCACCCATCCAAAACGGGATATAACGGGCAAGCGAAAGTGCAAGCACACCGACCAAAAGTCCCGAGCCTATAACAAGTATTACCGCCTGTCCGGCTAATTTTTTGAGTTTTTCTTCATTTCCTTCGCCTACGGATTTGGACATCATAGCGAGCAAAGCAACACCAATCGAATGTAAAAATCCTCCGATAAGCCAGCCGATAGTCGTGGTAGTGCTTACTGCCGCAGTGGCCTCTTCACCCAAATGTCCAACCATAGCCGTATCCACATACTGAAGAAGAGTACTGAGTATCTCCTCGCATATGGTAGGTATGGCAAGGATGATTAATTCTGCAAGTAGATTTTTATGCTTATACATTTATAGTTACCTTTTAAACAAATTAGTAATTATTCTTTAATCAATTTATAGTCAAACTAAAAATGACTTCAATTTAATTAATTAAACCAAAGCCATTTTATCACATTTATTTATATTTACAAAAGGTTTTAATCATTTTTCCACTCAAAATCAAAGTCCATACTCCTTAACATATTGCTTAAAGAGTTCTATGTATCTTTCGCCGGGTTCAGACAGGACGGTGTGATTTCTTTTTATATATCCCACATCTATCCTTTCATCCGTTTTTATACTGATAGCAGTAAGTCCCTTCTCATGCTTCTCGTCAAAAAATGTGCCTATTCCGACAGAATATGCAAAGGTCTCTGCCAAAAGCTCAAGTGTTGTGCCTCTGTCACTTGTCCTTATAATATTTTTATACTGATAAGCGCTTATGATTTCCTCATAAAAATAAAAGCTGCTGTTTTCATCCTGATCAAATATAAGACAAGGATAATCCTCAAGTTCAGAGAGCAAAACCTCTTTTTTATCAGCCAAAGGATGATTTTCACTTACATAAGCGCAGATTGGAAATGAACCGAGCACCTCAAAGCTAAGGTCTGATTCCTTAAATACCTTGTCATAGTAATCTCTGTTAAAGCTGCTTATATAAAGAACTCCCAGCTCACTTTTTGCAAGCCTGATATTATCAAGCACTGTCTTGGTTGTAGTTTCAAAAAGTGAATATTCATAATCGGCAATGCCAAACTCCTTTATAATCTGAGCAAATATCTTTGTTGCAAAGGTTGAGTGATGCATGGAAACAGAGAAAGGTGATTTAACCTCACTTCCTCCAAAATACTTTTCCTCCATAAATCTGTACTGAAGCAGCACATTGTTGGCGTAACGAATAAAGGTCTCGCCATCACTTGTGATGCTGATACCTCTGTTTGTACGGTTAAAAAGCGTTACACCGATTTCCTCCTCAAGCTCCTTTATCGCAGTGGAAAGTCCCGACTGTGATATAAAAAGTGCCTGGGCAGCAGCATTTATGGATTTTGTTTTTGCAACCTCTACAACATATTTAAGCTGGGCAATTGTCATTTTGATATCTCCTGATTTTTTATCTTATTATAGCAAAGCATAATATAATAACATATAGAAAATCAATATATTTTAATTTTTTTGCTATGAATTATAGTCTACCTCAAATTAAAAAATCAGTACAATACCTAAAATCTCTAATTGGTTATAGCTTTTTCTTATATCAAATAAAATTACTTACAATTTATATTAAAGCTATTATATTTTGTCTAATTAATCCCTTTCACTTATAAAATATTTTTATAAACCTTTGCATCCTTCATTATAAGCTTAATGTTATCCTCATCAGCAAGTATATCAAGGTCGATAACAGGATTTCCTTTTACAAGTAAAATGTCTGCATATGAACCCTCTTCAAGCACCCCGATTTTTCCGTCCGGATAAGGATTCTGATAGGTGGTAAGCTTTGTCAGCTCATATACATTACCCGTTGCGGCAACCAGTCCCTTAAAGCTTCCGAATCTTTTCTTAAAATATGAAAAATCCTCTAACTGATGCTTTTCGATATAATCAGGATCACCAAAGGAATCCGTTCCGAAAACGATATTTAAATTGTATTTGTTTATTGCTTCGGTTGCGATTTCTTCTCCGGCTCTTACGAAAGCCGCCTTCTTTAATATTGATTCCGGCTGATTATCTCCATGGGATTCTATCGGTCGACCGAACTGTGGTCCCGGCATAACCCACACATCTGCTGTTTCACTGATTATCTTGGCAGTTTCATCATCCATAAGATTGGTATGCTCAAGACTTTTTACACCCGCCTTGACTGCCCTTTGGATAGATGCCGGTGTATAAAGATGTGCCATAACATAAGTTCCGAAATCCTTTGCCGCATCTACCGCAGCTTTCATTTCCTCATATGTAAACTGCACTGTCTGTATGGGATCATAGGTACTTGATACACCACCGCCAGCCATGATTTTTATCTGGGAGGCGCCAAGGATAAACTGCTCTCTCACTGCTCTTAAGACCTCTGCCGGACCGTCTGCAACATAGTTTAAATGCTGTTGAAGAGTAGGCGATGTCCAGCTTCCGTCAGGAAGATGCTCTGCTATCGGACTGTGCCTTTTATCTGCATGGCCACAGGTCTGTGATATATATGCATTTGAAGGATATATACGCGGACCGTCTATGAAGCCATTATCTATATTTTTCTTTAACCCATAAGTAACCCCGCCCGCATCCCTGATAGTAGTAAAACCACGAAGCAGCATATCCTTGGCAACCCTTGTGCTCCTTACCGCCATCTCATCAACTCTTGCCTCATAATTCCTGTCACTTTGATTATGTGAAACATGAACATGGGCATCGGTAAGTCCGGGTATCGCTGTAAGCCCGGATGCATCTATTATTTCATCAAAATTTTCTTCTGAAATCTCTCCTGAAAAAACTTCCTTTACAAGATTATTTTCTATAACGATATTAACATTTTCCTTTAATTTTTCATTTTTACCATCAAATAAATCGGCATGCTTAATCAATTTCTTACTCATAGCAAACATGTAAAATCCAATTGTCTTTTTTTTATAATCGGATTTTCTCCTTTCTCTCACCTTTTGATAATCACCATAAAATAATATATCGCTTATAAAAGCCCAATCATATACTGTATTCAGGCTGTACCAAAACTCTGTTCTTAATCAGAAATTCCTTGGTTCTTTCATTTTGAGGAGAATCAAATATCTGACTTGCCGTTCCCATCTCAACAATTTTTCCGTTTTCCATAAATATAACCTTGGTCGCTACATTTCTTACGAAGCTCATCTCATGAGATACAACAATCATAGTATAACCCTCATTGGCTATCTCTTTGATTGTATCAAGTACCTCTCCCACAAGCTCCGGATCAAGTGCTGATGTCGGCTCATCAAAAAGCAAAAGCTCCGGCTGCATGGCAAGTGCTCTTGCAATGGCAACCCTTTGCTGTTGTCCTCCCGAAAGATGCTTTGGATAATATTGCTGTCTATCATCCATATGAACCTTTGTAAGCTCTTTTATAGCAATCTCCTTTGCTTCCTTTTTAGGAATCTTTTGGACAACGGTTAAGCCCTCCATTACATTTTTAAGAACCGTCTTTTTTGAAAAAAGATTGAACTGCTGAAATACCATCGAGGTCTTTTTTCTAAGCTCTATCAAATCTTTTTTACTGTGGTTCTTTGTATCAAATTTAAAATCGTCAAACTCAATTACTCCGCCGTCAGGCTTTGTAATACTGTTGATACATCTTAGCAGGGTGGACTTACCTGTACCGGATGGGCCGATTATGGCGACTACATCGCCGGCTTTGATATCAAAGCTTATTCCGTCCAATACCTTATTTGAAAAAAAACTTTTCTTTATATCACGTATTTTAATCATTACAGTAACCCTCCCTGCTTTTTAAGGAGTTTTTTCTGCTTTTTGTAAAGCTTCTTATCTTCTATGTCACCTACTACATCAGGTACTTTTACAAGATGAAGTATAAGCTTGATAAGCTGTTCAATAACTATTATCATGATCCAGTAAATAATCGCCAAAGCTACGTATGCTTCAAAATATCTGTATCCTCTTGCTCCTATTATCTTGGCCTGTGCAGTCATCTCAACCACAGAACAGGTAAATGCAAGGGAGGTTCCCTTTATAAGTCCTATAAACTGATTACCCAGATTAGGAAGTGCAAGCTCAAGTGCCTCCGGTATGATGATTCGGAACATTCTCTGTCTTCCTGTCATTCCGAGAGCTGCTGCCGCCTCTATCTCACCCTGATTGATTGCCTCAAATGCAGACTGGATAATAACCGAACAAAACGCTCCGGTGTTAAGTGCAAGTGCAAACAATGCGTATACTATCGGCGGTACATTTGCCACCTGAAGATTAGTTCCCTTATAGTAATTGATATACATAAATGCTATCGGTATACCAAAATAGGTGATGTATAGCTGCACTATAATCGGTGTACCTCTCATAAAGGATATAAATACACCTACAATCTGATTAAGCACAGGAATCTTTTTTATCCTCACAACTGCAAGCAAAAAGCCAAGCACCAATCCGATGATTCCTGAAATCACGGATATATAAAGAGTTATAGGAACAAACAGCAATAATGATTTTACATCTTTAAAAACCACATCAATATCAAATATATTTAACATACTTATCCCCTCTTATTTACTGAATTTATTCCTATTCTGAGAGTTCATTTGCGATGTATTCCTTACATCTTTCAACATACTCAAGTGTAAGCTCATCTGCACTGTCACCAAACCACTCTGCTCTAAGCTCGGCAACTGTACCGTCAGCTATAAGCTCTTCAATTCTTGCATTAATATCATCTGCAAGCTGTGTATCATCCTTAGCAACGATGTAGAATATACCCTTAAGTCCGCCTGTGAAATTCTCTGAATCCTCGATAGGTACAGGAATTAAATCAATCTTATCCTCAAGTCCTTTTTCAGCAATCTGTGCCTCTAAGGTTGCGGTTGTGAAATACTCAAAATCAACCACACCGTTTGCAACATCAACAAGTGTATTGTCAACCTCTATATAAGTAAGATCCAGCGGATTGTCCGGGTGTTCCTCATTGTATCGAAGGAAGGTTGTTTCATTGGCACTTGCTGCTGTTATCTGTGTGCTGTGACCACCTATATCAGCAAGTGACTTTATCTCATCATAGCCTTTTCTTACTGCTATGGAATGACTTCCTACATCATAGGTATCTGTGTAAAGATATTTCTCTGCTCTTTCCTTATTATATCCAAGGTGGTTTAAGCCTACCTGATAGATACCGGTATCAATTCCTGTAAATATCGACTGGAACTCGCAGACTGCAAATTCAACATCATACTGTGGAAGTCCTTCAAACACAAGTCTTATAAGCTCTATATCATAACCTGTAAGCTCTCCGCTCTCATCTGTATAGCAAAACGGTTCAGGACCTGCTCCCGATGTTGCTATAACTATCTTTCTTTTTTCTACCGGTGCCTCGGTATCAACCTCACTTCCTTCGGCTGCCTCCGTAGCCTCTGCAACTGTCTGGTTATCCTCCTTCTTTTCCTCTTTCTTACCACATCCGGTTAGAAGACTTGCAACTGCAAGACTGAGTGTTAATATACCTGCTACTTTCTTTTTCCATAATTTTTTCATAATCATTACCTCTTTTCTTTTTTTTGAATATGCTGTGATATTAACACCATGTACATGCCTTTGTAAATTTGATAAAACCGATGTTTCGCTATCATTTTGAATGATAATAAGTAAAAAAAATAATGGGTTATCAACATAGTTGATAACCCATTAAAGAGTGACTTGGCGTGAACCTTGTCACAATTAATAATAAGGTTACATCCCATCAGACATAAGCATACCTATATGCCAGCATTTAGTCCGATTTGCGTTAAATCAAAAGTGAAAATTCGCATATAGGTGCGTAAAAAATCGAACTGTTTGAGCGAAGCGAGTTTTCGATTTTTAGCACCTATAAAGAATTGAACGCTTTGATTTAGCAAATCGATGACTAGCTGGCATATAGGTATGCTTATGTCTGATGGGATGAACCCGTAGAATTGTAAAGAGTGACAAGGTTCACGCCAAGTCACTCTTTCTATCACTCATATTCCTTCATTACTTCATTAACGTTTTCCTCACAGCTTCGCATGGCAAGTATCGTCTTTTGGATAAGCTCCGAAAGTTCAATCCCCATCATGTCGGCTCCACGTTCAATAACCTCTCTGGAACAGCCTGCTGCAAAGTTGGCACTCTTATATTTCTTCTTAACGGATTTTACCTCCATATCCTGAACACTTTTTGATGGTCTGATAAGAGCCGCTGCCCATATAAGACCGGTAAGCTCATCCGTTGCGTAAAGAGTTTTTTCCATATCATGTTCAGGCTTAACATCAACCGTAAGCTCATATCCATGGCTGCACACTCCGTGAATTACATCCTCGCTTACACCTGCCTCTCGTAAAAGTTCAGGTGCCTTTATACAGTGTTCCTCAGGATATTCCTCAAAATCTATATCATGTAAAAGTCCGACTATGCCCCAGTATTCTTCGTCTTCACCATAGCCTTCCTCTTTCGCAAACCATTTCATAACTCCCTCTACAGTAAGGGCGTGCCTTATATGAAACGGATCCTTGTTGTACTTTTTTAGTAATTCAAATGCCTCGACTCTTGTAATATTAGCCTGCATGATTTTTCTCCTTTATCATTTTTCCAGAGACATGCCCGACTTAAAACATCGTTATCTCCGGATCATTATAAGTTATCATACAAATCCTCTGTAAAGGTCAAACTTCCTCGATAACCGGTATATGTACGATTAAACACAAGTCTTTCGTTCATAGGGAAGGCTGCGGTTATAAACTGGATTCCCTTTTCAAGTCCGACTTCTTTTTCATTGGTACTGCCGATTAAGAGCGTGATATCCTCCTCTTCACTTAAGATTGTATCATTTATCTCAAACTGGTCAGCGGTAAATACCACCTTAGGCGGTCTTGCATACTCAAGATTGGTTATCATATCTATGATTCTTTGCTTATCTTCTTCACGATAGATAGGCTCGGATATAACCACAAGAACAGGTGTAAAGCTGTAATCGTTGGCAAGGTATCTGGTTATACCTATGGCATTGGTTGCATCTGCCACAACGGCAAAACGCTTCCAGCTGAGTACACCTATCGACTGACCAAGATAACTATACACATAATCCTCTTCCTCGTCAATCACCTTATCTACAAGCGCTTTATCAAGCTTAAGCGCCTCCGCAACCTTAAGCACAAAGGCAGTAGTATCGGTTGCACCGATAGGATTACCTGCAATTCTTATGGACGGTACGCCGAACTTTTCTTCAAATTTCTTCGCCGGCCCCTTAAATAACCATGGATTTATAATTATATTAAGCGCTGCACCGGAACATTTACGTACATCCTCGATATTTTGGTGCTTTGTAAAAAATGTATTGACCTTAAGTCCAAGCTTGGAAAGTATCCTGTCGATTTCCTCAAGGCTTCCGCTCCAGAAAGGATCATGATAAGGAACTATGCCAAATATATTGACAAGCTTGTCGTCACGCGGCACATTTTCCTCTATTACCTGGTCTATCATGGTATTCCATACAACCTCATATCCGAGGTTGCTGTCTCCGGCAAAGCCCGGAGTGTCTATAGGATATACACTTGCTCCCTTAGCCTGAAATTCCTCTGTTACACTGGCTATATCATCACCTATTATACCTGCGGTACAGCCTGTTAAAACAAAATATGCATCAGCATCTATTATATCAACTGAACCCTGGATAGTGGTTCTTAGTTTATCCAGACCTCCGAACACAACCTCCTTTTCAAGCATATTGCTTGATGGAATTGAAACACTGCTTACAAAGCAGGATGATTTATGACCTGACTGTCCCTGCTCTGCCGCCGATGTCTGCATACAGCAGCCCGGTCCCGAATGAAATATAGGACATACTCTGTCAATTGCCGCAAGAACAGAGTTTACGCCCGCCAGCACGCAGCCACCGCGTGGATTTTCCAATATTTGAGACATAGATTTTTCCTCCCTTACACGATATACTTAAACGCATCCTCTTCATACCAGCTCTCCTTATAAGGAAGCTTGACATGCTTTGAAAGCTTCTTGTTAAAGCCCGGATTTTCAAGCTGATCCGCAATCTTGTTTCCAAGATACAAAAGTCCGTCATAGCCCATGGTCGGACGTTTTCCATCAAGTACATGCGTGGTCGGTATACCAAATCTCGCCGTCCATTCCGGTATGCCTATAAATGCGTCCGGTTTAAGTTTATTAACAAGGTTTACCTGTTCAAATGGCTGCATATTGGCTACATCTACCACGAAGTCCTTATGTATTCCATTTAAATATTCTATATCAACCTGAGCATCGTCATCATAGGTCGGAGTTTCAAGACCCACAAGCTTCATACCAAAATCGTCGATAAGCGCTGCTGCCGCAAATGAACGTCCGGTACCACCACATATAAATACACGCTTGCCCTCTAATCTGTCTCTTATCTTCTTAACCAACGGCTCAATTCTTTCATGCTCCTTAGCAATTATCTCCTCAACCTCTTTTTCCTTGCCAAGCACCTTGGCAATTCCTCTGTACCACTTGTCGGTATTTCTTATACCGATTGGCATAACTGTATGTGAATATGGGATTTCATAATCCTCCCATAAGGTCTTCATAAACTCATCGGCAAATACCTTACATATAGAGGTTGATGCCTCTGCCTTAGGTATCTGTCTGATTTTTTCAAGGGAACTGTAAAATGGTATGTAGTTGACCTTCACACCGATAAGCTCTAACATTCTTTCCATTTCAAGCTGGTCTGCATAGCTTACGGTAGTTGGTGCAAAAAGATTTACAAGTCCCTTTTCCTTAGGCTGTTTTTCTCCTTTTAAAATATATTTATTAATGGAAAGAAATGCCGCATCAAAGCCCGAAGCACAGATTTTGGACTTAAAGCCCTCGCAGTGTATAGGCACGATAATCGCATCCTCATACTCCTCCTGAAGCTCACCTGCAATTGCATCGATATCATCACCGATTATTCCCGAAGCACAGGAAGCATATATAAAGATAAGCTTTGGATTATATCTTTCTACTGCCTTTTTTACAGACTGCTTTAATTTTTGTTCACCGCCAAATACGACACTTTTTTGATCCAGATTAGTCACGATAATTCTCGGATTTTTAATATTTTTTATACCTCTGTGCGCCTGCCCAACTCTATACATGTCAACAGCCATTATTGTACAGCCCACACAGCCCTGAGGCGAATGAGATACAAAAACTGCATCTTCAAGTGACATAAGCGCTGCCATGCTGTTAATCTGCTGGCATTGAAGGCCCTGAGAGAAACTTCTGTCCGCCCTTTTTAGACAACCTTTTTTGAAATCCTCCTCAATTTTCTTACTGTTATCACCAAGATCATTTAATCTTCCGGGCTTGCTTTCTCTAACACCCGAATACTTTTTTTCTGCCATATTATTACCCTTTCCATATCATATATAACTACATTAAAACAGCTTATATCTCATACCACTCTATTTTCTAAACTTATATACAGTAATCCATAGTAAGCTCATAATACCATTCAACAAGGTCAGCCAAAGTCAGTCCTTCAAGGACATCATTTATGGCATTCTCCAGCTTATCCCATACCCTTTTGCTGACAATTCCGGCAGGAGAATTATCATTTTCAGTATCCTCAACCGGTGAAAGACTTCCCTCTATGCTTCGAAGTATCTGTCCAACGGTATATTCCTCCGGTTTTTTGCTTAGAACATATCCGCCCTTTGCACCACGTATGCTTTTAACAATTCCCGCCTTGTTTAATACCGAAACTATCTGTTCCAGATACTTTTCGGAAATGTCCTGCCTGCTCGCTATATCCCTGATTTTTACCGGTGCACATTGATTATAAATTGCGACATCAATCATCAACTTAAGAGCATTTCTTCCTTTTGTTGTAATTCTCATACGCTTCCTCCCTTTAACCCATATAATAATATGACATAAGTATCAATAATCAAAATGCGCTCCTGCTTGCAGGAAAAGCATGTTGACCTTATGACTATATAAGAGTATATCATATTATCCCGATATGGTTAATCAGTTTTATTTCTAAGTGACACATGATTATCTATCCTGTCATAGTAAAATGTTATCTTATCCAATGCTTCTTCAACAGTACAGGAAATGTCAAAATAAGAAATTGCCTTTTTCTCAAACTGCTTTTGAGCCGATACACCTATCTTTTTACATACGACAGCACGACAGTCAAACAAGGAAGAAATCTTAAAGGAAACCTCTCCGTTTCCTCCGCAGCCGCCTCCAGCACTACAGCCGGTTCCCGAACCGCAGCCACCTCCAGTACCACAGCCGGTTTCCGAAATTTTACATTCTACTACAAAGTCATCTTCAACATCACGTTCCTCAAGTTTCTTAAAGTTTTTACCATCAGCCTCATAGATTATGAATCTCTTTGCCTGCCCGAAGGTTTCATCAACATTTATATAATCCGATGTAGCAACTGCAATTTTATAACTCATTTTTATCTCCTGACATAATTAAAAACAAAAGTCCATCTGCCGGTTACTTACAATTGCTAAACTTGCAAATAAACGGCATATATAACTTTAATATAACCTCTGTACCGGAACTAAATACAGTGTCTTAATTAACCCTCTGTACCGCAACCGAATATATAATCTTAATTAAATCTTTGCACTGCAACCGAATATATATCCTCGATAAGTCGGATTCCGCCTGTATATCCAACATAGAAATCATCCAGTACAACCTTATCCTGTACCGGCCAGGATATATTGAGATAATGTCCGTCTAATTCTCCTGTTACCTCTTTTTCATAATAGCTTCCGAGTATAAGAGGATAGCCATGATAATCATGCTCTCTTATCTCATTATGTATTTTATAACCATCGGTTTCAAAGCTCACCTCGGCTTTGATATCGTAATTTAAGTTTTCAAACTCTTCCTTTATCTTATCCCTGTACTGTTTTGGCGTATCATCCACCACAAACTGCTTTGCTGGAAAAAGCCCAAGATCATTTACCAAAAATTTGGTTATGCCGAGTGCATACTGCGCATCCGCAACAACAGAAAACTGCTTTGCCATAACTCTGGTTTCAAGGAACAAATCCGCATATCTTTCTATAAGATAATAATAGTAATTCTCATGCTCGTTTATTACTTCTTCAACCTTATCCTTATCAACCCCTGCAAACTCTCCAACCGTTCTTAAGAACTTGCTTGTTTCGTATGCACCTATCGGAAGTGTCGGATAGTGAAGATATGGTATGCCAAGCTTTCTTTCCATCTTCTTTACATTGGTAAGAGAAACCCATGGTGATACCAGAAGATTAAACTCGGCTTTAGGTATTTTTCTTATATTATCAATACCGTTTTTATATCCAAATATCGTATTTGGAGTTAAACCTATCTCGGCTATAAGCTTTTCAAGCTCCTTGATATTGCCAAGCCAAAATAAATCCTGATAAGGAACATCTGCCCAGATATTTACGAGCCCTTTTTCCTTTTCTTCTGATTTTTCAAGGAACTGGTCTATGATAGCATCTATAACCTGCTCGTGACCTTTGTAGTTATTGCCCTTAAAGCCTGCTGTGGATGCATAAACCACGGGCTTTCCATCCTCCCGGTAACGGCTTACAACCTCACCGGTATCATCTCCCACTATCTCAGGGATGCATCCGGTAAGTACCACAAATAAATCCGCATCTATTACCTTAAGAGCATTTTCAATTGTTGTATCAAGCTTCTTTACTCCACCAAATACTACATCCTTTTCGTTAATACTCGTACAAGGGAAAATGTTTGGTGAAAAATATCCTGAGCTTCCAATGGAATCGGAAAGCTTTTGAGCACAGCCGGGACCTGAATGAAGGATAGGTATCGCTCTGTCAATGGCCTGAACTGTCTGCATCGCACCAAGTGCACATTTATATCTTTGTTTATCCAATAGCTTTGCCATTATTTACCGGCCTCCTCTAAGAATTTATCTACATTTTGCTGATACCACCAGTCTGTGTACGGAAGCTTAACTCTCCTTGCGAGATTCTTCTCAAAGCTTCTGTTATTGATGCTGTCCAATATAGACTGTGCAAACTCTAATGTATGCTTGTATCCGAAAATCATATACTCATCCGCAACGTAAACTGCAGGTGTACCATTTTTAATTGCCCAAACAGTTGAACCCGGATGTCTTGAAAGGTACAAATCAGGCTGATATTTTTTGAGGATATTCATAACCTCATAGTTTTGCTGGTCGGCTACGCTTGCCTCAAAATCCACATCATTTTCAAGAAGATATTTCATGGAAGGTGGAACATCACCGTTTTCATACTTCTTGTCATAATGCCATGCAAGTGCCCATACAACCTCTACTCCAAGCTCATTTAATACTCTTGATACCTCAAAGGTATATCCGGGACCCATACCCAAAACTGCCCTTAAGCCCTTAAGCTTTTCCTTTATGGCATCTATCTGAGGAATGTATATTTCCCTTTGCTTTGCTATATAATTTTCAACCTTTTCCGAGCGTCCCGTAACCCTTCCTATCTCTCTTAACCAGGTTTCAAAGCCTGCCACTCCGAGAGGGTTGATGGTTCTTATGTATGGGACTCCGTATTTTTCCTCAAGACCGTTTCCGAGATAATTACCAAGTGTACCGCAGATACAGGTCGTTGCAAGAGACTCTGATATATGGCTTAACTCCTCGACTGTTGAGTTACAGTATAAGAATATCGGTTCCAAATCAAACTCCTTGAACATCTCTATAATCTCAGGTCTTGCGCTCTCATAAAAGTTCTTGAAATTAATCGTATTTCTCTTTTCCTTCGGAGGCTTAACTATCGAGCTAAGCACCGCATGATCGGATATATCAAAGCCTGTTGCCCAGATACGCGACTTAAAGCCTTCGCAATGAACCGCAACTATAGGTACATCGATTTCCGCCTTTACATCATCAACCACACTGTCTATATCCTCGCCGATTATTCCCGTAGCACAGGAGCTTGTTACAAATATCGCCTTTGGAGAATATCTTTTATTTACCTCGATGATAATATCCCTTAACGCCTCTGCCGAACCGAATATAGTATCATTCTCATTCATATCGGTTCCGACATATACGGTATTGTTGGTTACTCCACGCTTCTTTGCCATAACCTTATCCAGATAATAAGAACCTGCACTTGCAACTGAACAGCCTGCCGGTCCGTGATGGATAATCGCTATATCACGTATAGCTGAGAGCTGTCCCAAAGCACAGCTTGATAAGCATGTACTTGACTGTGAAAAACATCTTGAACAGCCCTTAAGGGTTCCACACTGACTCTTTTCGGCAAGGTCGGAAAGACTTCCTATATATCCTGTTATGGAACCGATTCTGTTTTCTCTTGTAGCTACATTGGAGCTATCTAAATTAAGCGCCATCTATAAAGCCTCCTAAAATATTCATATAATAAAACTGTTATCATGTATCAAATTGATTTGGAACTCTATAGTTCCGGTTCTTATTCAACATTAAAAAGATTTGTTGTAAGATATCTAAGTCCCGTATCAGGCAATATAGCAACTATGGTCTTACCCTTATTTTCCGGTCTTTTAGCAATCTGAGTTGCTGCATATATAGCTGCTCCCGAGGAAGTACCTATAAGGATTCCGTCTGACTTTGCTACCTCTCTGGCTGCCTGATAAGCCTCAAAGGTTTCTACCTCAAACTTTTCATCATATATATTGACATCCATGGTCTTAGGAATTCTCTCACTTGGTATTCCGTCAAAAGGATGAACTCCTGTTATGTCCTCCGGATTCGGATCTGCTTCACTTGGAAGTGACTTTGGTCCCGGCTGGATTGCAACCACCTTTATATCAGGGTTTTTAGCCTTAAGATACTTTCCTGTTCCGGAAACCGTACCGCCTGTTCCGACATTTGCTACAAGGATATCCACCTTACCCTCTGTATCCTCCCATATCTCAGGTCCTGTGGTTGCCTCATGAGCTCCCGGATTTGCAGGATTGGTAAGCTGGTCTGTGAAAAATACATCAGTTTCCTCTGCAAGAATAACCTCCTTAAGCTTCTTTACAGCTGCAACGAAGTCTCCGCCTGTACTTTCGAGAGTCTCCATAACAACAGGGTTCTCGCTAAGCTTTATTACCTCTGCGCCAAATGCCTTAAGCACCTGAAATCTTTCCTTACTTACATTATCCTGTATATAAACTCTGAATTTATATCCCTTGGCTGCGGCAATCGCTGCAAGACCTATTCCGGTATTTCCGCTGGTAGCCTCAATTATTGTATATCCCGGCTTTAACTTTCCGCTCTTTTCAGCCTCCTCTATCATAGAAAGTGCAATTCTGTCCTTTACACTCTGATTAGGATTGTAGTACTCAAGCTTTACCAAAAGCTTAGCCTCTAAGCCATGCTCCTTTTCATAATTAACAACCTCCAAAAGAGGTGTTCTTCCAACAAGCTCCGTAATTGATTCATAAACCTTTGCCATTTTCTTATTCTCCTTCTCCTTATCACTTTAAATTTTTATATCTGATAATCATCTTCCATGAGTCCGAACTCAAAAAGAATCTCCTCGAGTCTTTCCTGTGTCATAGGTGTAGGAATTGCAAAATTCTCATTGTTGATTACCGCCTCCGCAAGATTTCTGTATTCCTGTGCCTGAGCTGAATCAGGCTTATATTCTATAACCGTTTTCTTATTTATCTCAGCTCTTTGAACTATATTGTCTCTCGGTACGAAATATAAAAGCTGGGTTCCGAGCTCCTTGGCAAATGCACGAAGGAGGTCAAGCTCTCTGTCTACATTACGACTGTTACATATAATTCCGCCAAGTCTTACACCGCCGGTTCTTGCATATCTTTTTATACCCTTAGCGATATTATTGGCTGCATAAAGTGCCATCATCTCTCCGCTGGCAACTATGTATATTTCCTTTGCCTTACCCTCTCTTATAGGCATTGCAAAACCACCGCAGACAACGTCGCCGAGAACGTCATAAAATACATAATCCAAATCATCTGTATAAGCACCGAGGTTTTCAAGCATATTTATCGAAGTAATAATTCCACGACCTGCACAGCCTACACCCGGTTCAGGACCGCCTGACTCAACACATTTTGTTCCGCCATATCCCTCTCTCATAATTCTGTCAAGCTCGATATCCTCGCCCTCATCACGTATGGTATCAAGTACAGTCTTTTGAGCAAGTCCTCCAAGCAAAAGTCTTGTTGAATCCGCCTTAGGATCACAGCCTACAACCATAACCTTCTTACCATGCTCACAAAGACCTGCAGTAAGATTTTGCGTTGTTGTTGACTTTCCTATTCCACCTTTTCCGTATATTGCTATCTGCCTTATTTCTCCCATTTTTTTATGTCCTTTCTGCTTATAAATATAATTTTTATAAAATGCCTTACAGACAAAAGGAAATCATCCATCCGTTTGTTAAAGCAATCTTTTTAAATAAAATTTAATCAAATAACCTTTGAATTTCATCATATGAAATAATCTTATTTAATGCATTCTCTATGATATCCGGTATCTCCATCGCCGTTATACCGTTTGCTTCAAGTATATTTACTGCCCTTGGGCCTATCCGGCTCACCAGTACATATGCGCAATCCTTCAGGCTTTGCGCATTTTCAATAAGCCTTCCTTCATCATGATCGCCGCCCTCACATACCGGCTTAAGAGCTCTTCTTTCTATGTACTCAAAGCTTCTGTCTTCTAAAATCCCATATATAAGAAATGTATCCGCTTTTCCGAAATGCGTATTAACAACTATTTCGTCTGAAGAAGCAACTGCTACAAGATATTTATATTTATCCATGTGAAAATGTTTCCTTTACAGCTATTCTTCTTTGGTATATCCGGTCACCGAATTCGGACTTTCCGGGTACTCCCACCGCATCGGCACGACAGTGCTGACAGTGTCTGAATACATCTATATACTGGGATGCTTTTGTTCTCGCTTCATCAATCTCCCTGCAAACAGGAGCTCTTTCATTTTTAAGCTCTGCCTGAGGTATAAGAGGAATAATGTTATAAATACTTGCACCTGCCTCGGCTACCGTTTTTGCTATCTCTTCTATATGGTCTCCGTTTATATCCGGAACAAGTACTGTATTAATCTTTATGGTCATTCCCGCATCCGCAAGCTTTTTAATTCCTTTGAGCTGATTTTCTATCAGTATCCTTGCTCCCTCTGCACCCTCTATCACCTTGCCGTGATATATGATGTATTTATTAAGCTTTGCTTCTATCTCGGGATCAACCGCATTTACGGTTACCGTAAGAGAATCTATACCAACCTTGAGTATGTCATCTGCCCTCTCATATAACAAAAGTCCGTTTGTGCTCATACACTTTATAAGCTCCGGAAATTCTTCCTTAATAAGCTTAAAGGTTTCAAGGGCGTTGTCTGTCGCAAGAGTATCTCCCGGTCCGGCTATACCGGCAACCGTAATCTCCGGACAAAGGGCAAGCGCCTTCTTTAAAATGTCCAGACTTTCCTTTGGCTTAAGCACCTTAGAGGTAACCCCGGGACGCTCTTCCACGTCATTTATCTGTCTATCACAAAATGTACAGGCTATATTACAACCCGGACTGACAGGAAGATGAATTCTTCCAACATTATTCTTATGTCCTCCAAAACAAGGATGTGAATTTTGCAAATCCTTGTAGGTATTGCTCATAACCTCACCTGCTTTCTTTTTTATAAACGGCACCAGACGGATTCGAACCGCCAACTTCAGCTTTGCAAGCTTATGCCCTACCAGCGGCCATGGCGCCTTAAAATCTTTAAAGGAAATGCCAGAGGTTAAAGCCTCTGGCATCCTGTTTTATGAATACTTAGTTTGGTTACTCTTAGTTGTTGTTAAAAAGTGGTGTTGATAAGTAACGGTCACCTGAGTCAGGAAGCAATGCAACTATAGTTTTTCCGGCATTTTCAGGTCTTGCTGCAAGTATAGCAGCAGCCTTTAAGGCAGCGCCTGAGGAGATACCCACAAGGATACCCTCACTAATTGCAAATGCCTTACCCTCTGCAAATGCATCTTCATTTTCAATTGTAATTATCTCATCATACACCTTAGTATTAAGTACATCCGGCACAAATCCTGCGCCTATACCCTGGATCTTATGTGCACCAGGTGTACCTGTTGAAAGCACAGGGCTTCCTGCAGGCTCAACAGCAACAACCTTAACATCAGGATTCTGCTCCTTAAGATACTCGCCTACACCTGTGATAGTTCCACCGGTACCTACACCTGCTACAAAGATATCTACCTTTCCGTCAGTCTGCTCCCAGATTTCAGGACCTGTAGTAGCCTTATGAATTGCAGGGTTAGCAGGATTTACAAACTGTCCAAGGATGATAGCTCCCGGAGTACTTTCCTTTAACTCCTCAGCCTTAGCTATGGCACCCTTCATACCCTTAGCACCCTCAGTGAGTACTAACTCGGCACCGTAAGCCTTAAGCAGGTTTCTTCTCTCAACACTCATGGTGTCAGGAAGAGTAAGAACCGCCTTGTAGCCCTTGGCAGCTGCAACTGCTGCTAAACCTATACCTGTGTTTCCGCTGGTAGGCTCGATAATGGTAGCCCCCGGCTTAAGCTCTCCGCTTTTTTCTGCTTCTTCTATCATAGCCAATGCAATTCTATCCTTAACTGAACCTGCCGGATTAAGATACTCCAGCTTTGCTAAAATAGTTGCACCGGTTATTCCCTGTTTCTTAGAATATCCGTTTAACTTAAGTATAGGAGTTCCTCCTATTAACTCTAATGCGCTTTCCTTGATCTTGCTCATAAATTATTTCCCCTTTCATTTACAAAATTATTTTTTCAAAAGCATCTGTTTTTTAGATTTTTTAATTTTTTTCAAAAGCATCGTTTAGATATTTCCTACTTTCTTAGTAGGATTACTATGTATTTATTGTATTCCTATTGTATTATTTTGTCAATACTCTGCGCTATTGCTTAATTTTCTATCTTGTTATAAGTTAAACTTATAACCGGATAATAAATCATTTTTTCTACATGTTATCCAAGGCTTTAAATAAGCAAATTTCTCTAAATCACCCTCCTTATCCTGTCAAGTGCCTCCTCTAAAATGCTTCTTGGGCACGCTGCATTTATTCTCTGATAGCCCTCTCCCGCCTTGCCAAATATAGCACCGGAATCAAGCCATAGCTTTGCCTCATATAAAATCCTTCTGTCTATTTCTTCTGCCGGGATACCCGTCCCCTTAAAATCAAGCCAGACCAGATAAGTACCCTCCTGGTTGGTCATGGTTACGCCCTTCAGGTTTTTATCAATATAATCCTGTATAAATTTTATATTATCCCATATATATGCTTTGGCAGCCTCAAACCATTCCTCACCATAAAGATATGCTGCTTCTCCCGCTACAAGACCCATTACATTGCACTGACTGTAGCCGGCAGCATCTACCTGTTTCTTAAAGGCATGCCTTATTTTTTCATCAGCTATAAATATATTGGAAATTTGAGTTCCCGCAAGATTAAAGGTCTTGGTCGGCGAAGTACAGGTTACGGTTATACCCAAAAATTCCTCTTTGATATCCGCAAATACAGTATGCTTTGCATCGCCAAATACGAAGTCCTGATGAATCTCATCACTTACAACTATCACGTTATGCTTAAGGCAGATATCTCCAATTTTCAAAAGTTCCTCCTTTGTCCATACCCGGCCTCCCGGATTATGTGGATTACAAAGCAGGAAAAGCTTTACATTTTCACTGACGATTTTTTCCTCAAAATCAAGAAAATCTATATGATACCTGTTATCCTCGCCCATTATAAGCTCATTGCTTACTACCCTTCTTTCGTTATCCTCTATAACCTCGAAAAACGGATAATAAACAGGCGGCATAATTAAAACTCCATCACCCTTATCTGTATAAGCCTTGACAGCCATTGCAAGAGCAAATACTATTCCCGGTGTTTTAATAAGCCACCTCTCATCCGGTTCCCAATTATGTCTTTTTTTCATCCAGCCCTTTATAGCCTCGAAGTACGGTGTTTCAACCTCGCTGTATCCAAATATTCCATGCTTTGCAAGTTCTACCAAAGCATCCTCAACATAGCTTGAAACCTTAAAATCCATATCTGCCACCCAAAGCGGCAGCACATCTTCAGGCTTATTTCTTATCTTTGCAAAATCATATTTCAGGGACTTGGTATTTTTCCTGTTATATACTTTATCAAAATCAAGATTTCTTTCAGACATATCTTTCCTCCGTAAAAATTTAAACTGTCACATATATCCTATTTCAAAAACAAATCTTTGGAATCAGCAATTTTTACTTTTCATTTTTAATCTCTTCAAATACAGCTGAAAGCTCGCTGATCAGATCCTCCACGTCCTCTATACCGACTGAAAGTCGTAGTGTTGCTTCAGTTATACCGTTTTTCTCTCTTATCTCTTTAGGTACATCCGCATGGGTCTGGGTTGTCGGATAAGTAATCAGAGTCTCAACACCACCCAGGCTCTCCGCATACTTTATCATCCTGACCTTTTCGAGTATGGAAAGCGCAAATTCCTTACTCTCAACCTGAAAGGTAATCATTGCGCCAAAGCCTCTGCTCTGCTTTTTCATTATCTCATATCCCGGATGTTCCTTAATTCCCGGATAAATAACCTTTGTTATACTTTCCTCTTCAAGCATCCATTCTGCCAGAGCCTTGGCATTTTTCTCCGCACGCTCCATACGTATACCAAGAGTCTTAATACCTCTTAGGATAAGCCATGCATCAAACGGTGCTATACCGCATCCGATAGTCTTTAACAAAAACTTAAATCTCTCGCCGAGCTCCTCATCCTTTGTAACGATAAAGCCTGCCAGCGTATCATTGTGTCCACCGAGATATTTCGTGCCACTGTGCAAGACGATATCCGCACCGAGATCGAGTGGATTTTGGAGATACGGAGTTAAAAATGTATTATCCACTACAAGCAGTGCGCCATGTGCCTTGGCAATTTTTGCAGTTTTTTCTATATCGGTGACATTCATCATCGGGTTTGTCGGAGTTTCTATATAAATTGCCTTGGTATGTTCATTTATATAGCTTTCAATATCATCCTTATAACAGTCTATCCTCGTTATACTGATGCCGTTTTTAACGGAAATGTTATCGAAAAGTCTTATGCTTCCGCCATAAAGGTCCGAGTCAATAATGATATGATCCCCGGGTTTAAAAAGCTCCATCATGAGTGCAATAGCCGCCATACCTGATGAAAGTGCCACTGCATCAGTTCCGTTTTCCAACGCTGCAACCACCTTCTCAAGATGATTTTTGGTCGGATTCTGAAGCCTGCTATAGTCATATCCGGTGCTTCTTCCTGCACCCGGATGAGCATAAGTTGCTGTCTGATATATAGGGAAGCTGATCGCTCCGTAATTTTCAAATAAGCCCTCGTCTTCCTCCAAGTGAAGACACTTAGTATCTATGCTCCTACCCATTTTTACCTCCTGAATAAATCATTATTAACTCACTTTAAATTTTTTTAACTACACCGACATATTTCCTTGGATGTAAACCATTCTAGTCCATTACCTTATCCTTGTACTTGGCTAATTCCTCGATATATTTCCTGCCAATCTCACTTATAGTCGCATTTTTTCTTGTTATATATCCTATCCTCATCTTTTCATCCGACTTAAGTTTAACCGCACAATAGTTTTCGCCGTTTAACTCCTCGCAGATGATACCCGAGCAAAGCGTATAACCGTTTAAGCCTACCATAAGATTGAGCATCGTCGCCCTGTCGTTCGCACGGATAAGTCTCTTATATTTATATGTACTGAGTACCTCCTCCGCATAGTAGAAGGAATTATGTTCTCCCTGCTGAAATGCCAGACAAGGATATTCCTCAAGATCCTCAAGTGTTATAAGTTTCTTTTTGGAAAGCGGATTAGACTTGCTCATATATACACATATGCTGCACTCAAACAAATCATGAAATTCAAGTCCGTATTCATCAAAGAGTCTCATAAGAATTGTCTGATTAAAGTCATTGAGATAGAGCACACCGATTTCACTCTTATAATTTCTTACATTTTCCAAAATCTCATGTGTCTTGGTTTCATTTACCTCAAACTCATACTCATCAAGGCCGAACTGCTCAACCAGCTTCAAAAAGGTTTCTACCGCAAATGTATAGTGCTGCATTGACACGCTGAATTTCTTTTTCACATCCGACTTCGAAATATATTTGGAATCCAAAAGGTCATACTGTTCTACAACCTGTCTCGCATAACCGATAAATTCAAGCCCCTCGGGAGTAACCTTGATGCCTGTCTTGGATCTTATAAACAGCTCGATTCCAATCTCTTCCTCAAGCGAATGTATCGCTGCCGACAAGCTCGGCTGTGATATGAAAAGCTTCTTTGCCGCATCATTTAATGAATTTTCTCCCGCAACGGTAATCGCATACTTTAATTGTACCAATGTCATAACTTCTACCTCATTTCCTCTTAATTTAAAACGGTATCCATCGGACAACTCTATGATAAAATGTAACGTATTTTCTTTGCTTAATATATCATAGAAAAGAATCCTTGAATAATTCGTTTTTTCTTTCATGTATTATAGTCTGAAACTATAACGCATAGTTTAATTATAGTTTTATCTTATACCCATTGCAACAGAAAAAAACTTAAATTCCGGTTTGTCGCATAATAGTGGGTATCCGAACTGCTGCTTTTATATGACTTCACGCTATTATAGGTTTTCTAAAGCGAAAAGTATATGAATAAGACTGAT
>CACWQH010000032.1 GCA_902762955.1 uncultured Lachnospiraceae bacterium | reverse complement strand
AAATCTTGACTGTTCCTGTCATCTTCGCCGTCGGTAATTAATTCACAGCAGTTCTTTTTCATGCTGTCAAGGGTGGCGTAAGCCCATCACAACATAAAATATCTACAATTTCCAAGGTTCAAAAGTGCCTTTTTTATTTGTTTCGTTTTTTCATACGTCACTTGACACTATCCTTTTATTATTTACACAGGGTTATATTGTTATACTTACATAATGCTCTTGGAGTTATGCAAGTATATTATAACAACAGTCAAAGTAAAAATCATGTCATGCAAATACTCATAGTAATGAAAAAAGAACAAATATACAAAGAGGCAAAAATAAGCGTACCACAATTTCTAATGATACTGTAATCCTCTGCGCTGTCGAATGTGCATATCTCCGGAGAACTTAAACCCTTATCCTCGCCATTCTCTCCACAAAAAGGTCAATTGCTTCCTTTTTACTTATGCTGCTCATTGCTCTTATTCCTATAACCCGCTTTAATTTCCATTATATCACTCATGCAGCTCATAATTTATATCTTCATCAATGATCGACAGCATACATCTGGCAGCATCCGGATCAAACTGCGTACCAATGTTTTTCTCAATTTCTGAGCGTACCGCATCCTGCGGCATATACTTTCGATAACTGCGATTGGAAGTCATCGCATCATAACTGTCTGCAACAGCAATGATTCTCGCAAAGAAAGGTATTTCATCCTTCGCCTTACCATCCGGATAGCCTTTTCCATCATAACGATCATGGTGCCAGCGTGCACCTGTTGAAAGATCTGGTCTGCTTTTGATTTCCGCCAGAATATCATATCCTGTAACAGGATGCTTTTTGATAATAGCGTATTCTTCATCAGTCAACTTTGACGGACTATTGATGATAGAATTCGGAACACCGATTTTCCCAATATCATGCAGAAGAGCCATGTAATAGACATTTTCACAGTCTTCCTGTGACATTCCAAGCTTTTCGGCAATCATCTTCGAATACTTCGCCACGCGCACAGAGTGTCCTCTTGTATATTCATCCTTGGCATCAATAGTATGTGCAAGGGCTTCCATAACTTCTACAGAAAGTGTCTTGGTCTCTTTCTGCGCCTCGATTGCGTCATCCGTCGCTTTGATGTTGTTGATGATAATATAAAATGCCCATATAAAAAGGATGAAAAAGATATACGAAAGAATCTGCGCTACAGCATTTGCATCAACGCTGCAGAACGAATAAGTATAATAATCAAAAGTGAAGTAAACGACAATAAAAATATTTGGCGAAATCAAAAACAGCTTCCAGTTTATATATCTCTTTTTATCCGTAAGCTTAGATAACGCTTTTATAACGAAAAAATATAAAAAGAGAATGAATGCAAAACTCACTATGTTGTTTATATCATACACAAATTGAATAGCCAGTCCGCTGTCCTCAGTCGCAAGTGTACTTCGATCGATGAAAACTACGATCACTGTGAACATAACATAAACAAACATGACCAATGACCTGTTGTAGGCCTTCAAGCTCTTTCCTACTAGGAAAGAAATCAACATGATCAACAATACTGATATCACACTGCCAATTAACAAAGACACAGAGATAAACCCCGGATCAGTAAGCAGATAGTCGGCTCCTCCTGCCTGCATCACTTTACCTGACTTAATTATTTCTATTATCCCTGTTGTTATCGTCGTTAAAAAAACTGAAACAATGAACAGCGTATACGGATTTGTGAAAAGAGATAGAAAGAATAGTTTTATGCTGCCTTTTCTTTCTTTAGCGAAGCAGATTTTGAGTGAGGAATAAAAAAGAGCAATGTGGATTATGTAAAACAAATACCCAAATATATCATTTACTATTTTTACTACTTCCATAATACTCCCTTCAACCTCCTTAGTCATGGAATATCTCCATTTCAGTTTCTCCCATGCCAGCTGTCCAGAACCTCCTCGACCTGGGCGATAAGCTGTTCCTTGTCCGGCATATGGAGCACATAGGTGGATGCGAATATTTGGTTTGACAACCCGCCAAGTGCATACTCCACTGCCAGGTCATCCTTATCTGTACACAATATAAGCCCTGCAGGCGGATTATCGCCAGGCTCATTAATCTCTGCCGCATAATAGTTCAAATACATATTGATCTGTCCGGCGGCTTCAGGGGTCATCTTCTTTGATTTCAATTCTATAAGCAAATACGCATGAAACAGCTTGTTATAAAAAACCATATCCACGTAATAGTGCGTATTGTTAATCGTCACCCGTTGTTATGTTCCAACAAACATAAATCCAGTTCCAAGTTCCAGCATGAAATCTTCAATGCTGCGTACCAAGGCTTTCTCTAAATCGTTTTCCAGCATCGGTTTGTCTTCAGGGATTCCGAGGAACTCAAAAACATACGGATCCTTAATCATAGCTTCTGGCTTGCTGTAATCAACACATCTCGATGCCATTTCCAGAACAGTTTCTTTATTTGCATCACCATGTGAGAGTAGCAGGTGTTCAAACAGCGAACTTTCTATCTGCCGTTTTAACTCCCGTACTGACCATGATGAATTGATACATTTCTCCTAAAAAACATCCTTCTGTCATCGTCTGAGATGGACAGAAGTTCGCAATAATGAGACCATGACAATTTTCCAGACACTGTCTGGAATTTTGGATAGCAGATATATAACTGCCTCATGTTATATACATTCGACTGGGAAAAGCCCTTTCCAAACTCCTTTGTAAGAGCCTTTGAAAGCGTTTTCAGGGTCTTTTCGCCATATACCGCCCTGAGCTGTTCATTCTGTTCATATCTGGCGATAATCTCGCCTATCTTCCAATAGCAGCCGCAAGTGCCTGATTCACCTGAACCGCTACAGCCTTTCGCGACTGTTCAAGAATCTCTCCAATCTCAACTACCGCAACAGAGATCACATGATCCCCAGAATCAAGAATCTCATTCATTCCATATTTTCCTCGTAACATCTGTCTTTTACGGATTGTCACCGCTTATTTCCACTATGTCGTCCAATGTACAGCCAAGAGCGACGCACACTTTTGCTAAGCTTTCCATTGCCACAGGCTCATCCTTACCCATTTTCGCAAGAATATTTGTGCTGATCCCCGCAGCTATACGCATCTCGGTTTTTGTCATTTTCCTGTCTATCAAAAGTTTCCACAAACGATTATAACTGTATGTCAAATGAAGCCTCCAATGTACCTGATTTATCAGCAAAAAACGCAATCCATAGTATACTATGACCAGAAATAGATGTCAATATATTGTTAACAAAACATGATATTTTTAAATGAGCAATTATTATCTTAGCTTTATTTCAATTGTTGTATATAATTAACTGCCTCCTCCAAGGTCTTATCCTCACCCGGATTTTCAAATAATTCAACCACTTCCTCCTTTGAATACTCTATCAGGTAATCAAGTGACAGACGGGATTGTCGGTCACCCTTTACATCTACAATCGGAAGATAATCATCTCCGACAACCGGAGTAATCGGAAAATCAAGTTCAAATTTGCTTCCGCTTAAGATTACAGCCCCTCCGGTTCCCTGAACAGAGCCCCATGTTGTAGTGTTTCCCATAACCGTTACATTTGCACTGCCCTTAAGATAGTGTGCTATTTCCTCTCCGGCACTGGCAGTCTGACCATTTACCAAAACCACTACCGGTATGTCATCCCATTTACAGGCATTTACATCCTTTGCCTTGGAAATAACCTTATATTTTCCGTCTTTGTAAAGTGTAAGATAGTACGAAACCGGATTCTTTGTAAACATAGCCGCAACCGTTCTTGCTTCATATCCGTTTCCACCGTCGTTATTTCTAATGTCGATGATAATCCTGTCCATTCCCTGCTCGCGTAGTTCTTCAAATCTCGCATCAAGGTCATCATATATGTCCCATGAAAATCCCTTAATAGTTCCCTTTGCAATAAACAAAGGATCAAGTGAATATTCCTCTTCGGTTATTCTCAGATATCCCACATTTCCATCTATCATCGATGTAGAATAATTATCCTGAGAAATCACATTATCTCCGAAAAGTATGTTAAGTGCCGATGTTCTCCTGCTTAAATAATTCCCCGCAAGGAGCAAGAGTGATTGTTTCCTCCTTATTTTTATCATTTATAAATGTAACTTCAAGCTGCTCACCGCCTTGCCCTGCAAGAAATATCGGTTGAGCTATGTATATATTCTCCGATGTCTGAAAGCTGTGCCACCTGTCAATGCATTTGACGCCTTCTGTTGCCTCATCTATCGGAGTATTATTCCACTTTGTTATAACCGTGCCATCATGAATACCTTTCTCATAGCACTCACATTCTTCATCAACAAGCACTGCAACCACTTCCCCACTTTTTGCTCTGAACATAGAAAATCCATAATCATTACCGGCAAGTCTTGATATGGCAGCATCTCTTATCCCGGCATCGCCTAAAACTTCAATGTGCCCATCATTTATTTCATACTTTAATTCGTATAAAGCAACAGCAAAACCCACTTCGTCACCTGTTTTTTCAGCTTCCTCTACCATCGGAATCAGTTCTTCCCTGATTTTATCATAGTCAATATCCTTCCAATCACTCAGGACATATTCCTGCTCAAGATAATCAATAGTTTTTTCAAAGGATTCGGTCCATCCCAAACGTGAATAATTGGCTACATTTGGCATAAGCCAAACTGCCCAGATTGTAATGATACTTCCAAGTAAAACCACCGTGGACACTACCATTGTAATTATGGTGTATGCAATATACGAGCGCTTCAAAAAGATTGCGAGTCCCCATAATGCTAAAATCAGTGCCACAACTCCAAATGCAGCATATCTGTATACCATAAGCTCTGCATTTCCCACATAATGCTCTTTGATGAGGAAAATTATGTAAACCAGCATCGGGATAAGGCATAAAGCCGACCATATCTTTATATGCTTTTTCATAAAGTGATGCGATACAGCAAGAACCACCATTGAAAAAAGCAAAAAAAATACATAAACTGCATGGATTTATCCATTGAATAAACTAAACCGTATAATACCTTCAAATCTACCGATATCCTTTCATTTTTTACTACTCATACATATCTTTCCTTCTTAGCGATGTATAAGGTTTTGATTTTCTTACCAATGATGCAGATGAAATATCTATATCTCCGATAAGTAATTCTTCATACGTTTCTGCTTTAGCCAGCACGTTACCCTCATAGTCACATATAATTGATTCACCTGAAAAAGTCATATTTCCTTCTGTACCGACACGATTACACATAGCTATATTGACACTATTTTGGAACGCTTGAATCCTCACTTCCCACTTAAATAATTCTGATGGTTCATTTACTGTATTGGCTGTAGGAATAATAATAAGTTCCGCTCCTCGAAGTGCTTCCGTTCTGATGCTTTCAGGGTAATGTCTGTCAAAGCATACAACAATTCCTATCTTTCCTAATTTGGTATCAAACACCTCAAATCCCTCTTCGGACGGTGTATAGTAGCTCTGCTCATAAAACTGCTCACACTCTGCGATATGTACCATCTTCTGTCTGCCGATAATCTTTCCCTGATCATCTATCAGAAAACTCATATCATATCTTTGTCCGTTCTCCTCAATGTAAAGGTTTGGTGATGCAAAAATCTCATACTTCTTGCAAGCCTCACATATACCCTCTACATAATCGCTATCCTCTGTCATAACATAATTATCTACATCTGAATCCTGATACTGCGGGAAAAATGGGGATAGCTGTATTTCAGGAAAACAGATTAGCTTCGCTCCCTTACTTGCTGCAACTTGTATCAGCTGTAAAGTCTTCTCATAATTCTTTTTAACATCTAAAGACATACTCATTTGAGCCAAAGCAATCTTCATAATCACTACCTCTATAAAATAAATTTACGAATCCTCATTTTTTTCTTCCCATCCCTTGCATACATCACACCAACCTATAGCATCCGTAGCAGCTTCAAGCTCTTTTGGTGTGATTTTTACAGATGTGAATTCATTGCCACCCGCAGGATAAACATATTCAAATCGCTTCATAGATACATCAAGCCACACCGGAACACCTTCCGGTACGCCAAATGGGCACACGCCACCCGGCTGAAAGCCAATCAACTCCTCAACCTGATCTCTTGGAATCATGTGTGGTTTTGTATGGAAAAGCAGCTTGAATTTTGAACTGTTTACTCGTCCATCCCCTGCCATAACTACTATGATCGGTTTGTCATCGACCATAAAAGATAATGTCTTGGCTATTTCCTGCTCTGCACATCCTATCCTCATAGCTGCATGTTCAACTGTATCTATCGTCTCTTTATGTTCTGTCAGCCTATCTCCCAAGCCTTTATTATCAAGCCAGTCTTTTACTTTTTCATTTATCATATTGTATCATTCCTTAATTATGGATTAATCATTATCTGTTTCAAACCAAACACCTCTACTGCGGATTAGCCCTAAGCCACTCCACTATATCATCACTCTCATACATAGGTTTACCATCTATAAAGAGGCATGGAACCTGCTGTTTACCACCTACTCTTATAAGCTCCAACCTATCTTCCTCATTCTTATGAATGTTATGATACTCGATGTCTGTACGTCCACTTGCTTCAATCTCATTTATTACCTTGCGGCAATACGGACATGTTTCAAACATGTATAGCTTTAGCGTCATCTTAAAGTCCTCCTTTGAAAGAATATCTTATGTACCTATATAAACTTCTCAGCTATCTTCTTAAACTCTTCCTCTGAACTTACTCCGTTTAACATAGCGCCTTCTTTAATCTGTGCACCGGAAGCACTTCCCTGTAGATCTTCTACCGAACTACCGAAGCCTGTACTTCCCGATGTAGCAAACAGCACTATATTCTTACCCGAAAGGTCATAGCTTTCAAAGAATGTATTTACTATGGTTGGTGCAGTATACCACCATATCGGATATGCTACAAAAACAGTATCATACTGAACTATATTCTCTATAGGAGTGCTTCCAATAGCAGGTCTTGAGTTCTTCTTATCTTTCATTTCTACTGAACTTCTTGACTTTTCATTTTTCCAGTCTAAATCTTCATTTGTATAAGGCACCTCCGGTACTATCTCATACACATCTGCCCCTATTGATTTTGCAAGACTTGTTGCTGCCGCCTTCGTTTTTCCCGATGCAGAAAAATAAGCTACCAATACTTTTGACATTTTTAGTTCCTCCTTAATTTTTTATAATTATTATTTAAAACAATTCATAAACATATTTTCTACATTTTTCATATTAATAGGTGTTTTTGATGTCTCAAAGGTACATAATAAATTATCACCCATATTATATCCGTTTTTTTCAAGCATGTTTATTTTTTTTATTGCCTTATCACTGTAATCAGGATTATCCATCATTCCAAAATGCTCCAAAATCACCTCTTTTCTGCTTTCCACTTTAAGAATTGTAAAATCAGGATATATCTTACCTATACCATATAAAGTTATAGGACATTCATATCTATATGGTATATCCATCATATATAGTTTATCTGCAATAAGCTTCTCTGATTTAGAACGAACTCTCTCTCCTTTTTCAGTTATTATTTCAGGATCATTTTCTGTGAATCCCTTACCCAAATATTTATCCTTAATCCATTCTTCTTTATATGTAATATCATCAATAATGTGAGAGTCAACAAGCCTCTTTCTATCAACCGACAAGCCATTATATATATTCATATCATCAATTTTTTTATCACTTATTTCTTTTATGGAGCCCAATAGATTTTTTAACATCGTTCTTTTATTCATTAAATATTGAATAAATTTTCTATCGTAATCCTGTTGTGCAAGCCTGAGAGCAATATTCTCATCCTTTTTCTTTATATACTCTCCTTTAGTATCTCCTTTTTTCTTATTATGGTAAAACTGCACACTTCCATGATTATGTGTCACCCTAAGTGTTCCTTCAATTGATTCATTTAAACAGACTTGTAATTCATTTATCAATTGCTCTATTTCCAAAAGTTCATACTCTATTTTTTCAATATTAAAATACTTATCATCAATCTTCATATTGTTCTTTCTCATACCAATCTCCTCCATACATTAATATAGTTCTATTTCACCTATAAATATCCCCATATCTACACTTTGACAGATAATTACGTTCGACATTTACCTATAAGTCCCTCTCCATTACATCATCTTATAGGTAATTATCAAGTCATTTTTCTTTGTTCATTTGTGCATTTACCTATAAGTCGCCTGTTTACATACAATTTTATAGGTAATTTATCGATCAATTTTCAAATCCAGTTTCTCTATTTACCTATAAGGTAGCTCCTACCGCACAAGCTTATAGGTAATTATCAATTATTTTCATTTGAAAGCCTTTGACTTTTACCTATAAGATAGCTCCTATCACATTAGCTTATAGGTAATTCTCAACTATTTTCATTTTTTAGCCTTTGACTTTTACCTATAAGATAGCTCCTATCGCATTAGCTTATAGGTAATTCTCAACTATTTTCATTTTTTAGCCTTTGACTTTTACCTATAAGGTATCTCCTATCGCATTAGCTTATAGGTAATCGCCGACAACTTCTATTAGTTCACCTTCATTCTTTACCTATAAAACACCCCTCATAGTATCTGATTATAGGTAATCGACTTATTCCTTCATTTCATATGCCTGTTTTTTTATCTGTTTACAACCATTTTTAAAAATCAGCCCCGAATTAGATTCGGGGCTGACCAATAAATAAATTAATAAATAATTTAATTATTCAGTTTACGTGCAATTAATCCTACTTATCCGCGATAGCAGCCTGTGCTGCAGCAAGTCTTGCTACAGGTACACGGAATGGTGAGCATGATACATAATCAAGTCCAATCTTGTGGCAGAACTCAACTGATGAAGGATCTCCACCGTGCTCTCCACAGATACCAACATGAAGATTTGGATTTACAGGCTTACCAAGCTTAATAGCCATATCCATAAGCTTACCAACACCAACCTGATCAAGCTTAGCAAACGGATCGTTCTCAAGAATCTTAGCATCATAGTAAGCATCTAAGAACTTACCTGCATCATCACGTGAGAAGCCGTAAGTCATCTGAGTAAGGTCGTTAGTACCGAAGCAGAAGAAGTCAGCTTCCTTAGCGATTTCATCGGCTGTAAGAGCAGCTCTTGGAATCTCTATCATAGTACCTACTTCATAATCAAGCTTAACGCCTGCTGCCGCGATTTCTGCCTCAGCAGTGTCAACTACAAACTTCTTAACGTACTTAAGCTCTTTAACTTCACTGGTAAGAGGAATCATAATCTCAGGCTTAACGCTCCAATCCGGATGAGCCTTCTGAACCTCTATAGCAGCTCTTATAACTGCTTTAGTCTGCATTACAGCAATTTCAGGATAAGTTACAGCAAGACGAAGTCCTCTGTGTCCCATCATAGGGTTGAACTCCTTAAGACCTTCTACGATAGCCTTAACTTCATCAAGAGTCTTGCCTGTAGCATCAGCAAGCTTCTGCTGCTCTGCTTCCTCATGTGGAACGAACTCATGAAGAGGTGGATCAAGGAATCTGATTGTAACAGGATTTCCTTCAAGTGCCTCATAGAGTGCCTTAAAGTCACTTTGCTGATATGGAAGAATCTTATCAAGAGCTTTTTCTCTTGCTTCTACTGTATCAGCACAAATCATCTCTCTGAATGCTGCAATTCTATCTTCTTCAAAGAACATATGCTCTGTACGGCAAAGACCGATACCTTCTGCACCAAGCTCACGAGCCTTCTTAGCATCAGCAGGTGTATCTGCATTTGTTCTAACCTTAAGCTTTCTGAACTGATCAGCCCAAGCCATGATACGTCCAAACTCACCGGCAATCTGAGCATCAACTGTTGGGATGATTCCCTCATAGATGTTACCTGTAGTACCATCGATAGAAATCTCTGAACCCTCAGTAAATGTCTTACCTGCAAGTGTGAACTTCTTGTTCTCCTCGTCCATGTTGATGTCGCCACAACCGGATACACAGCAAGTACCCATACCACGGGCAACAACGGCAGCATGTGAAGTCATACCACCACGAACTGTAAGAATACCCTGAGCACTCTTCATACCTGTGATATCCTCAGGTGAAGTCTCAAGGCGAACAAGTACAACCTTCTCTCCACGAGCAGCCCACTCTACAGCGTCATCAGCTGTAAATACAACCTTACCACAAGCAGCTCCAGGAGATGCTCCAAGACCTTTTCCAAGTGGAGTTGCAGCCTTAAGTGCAGCAGCATCGAACTGTGGATGAAGAAGTGTATCAAGGTTACGTGGATCTATCATAGCAACAGCCTCTTCAGGAGTCTTATGTCCTTCATCAACAAGGTCACAAGCTATCTTAAGAGCGGCCGGAGCTGTTCTCTTACCATTACGGCACTGAAGCATATAAAGCTTCTTGTTCTCAACTGTAAATTCCATATCCTGCATATCATGGTAGTGATTCTCAAGAGTCTCACAAACCTTAAGGAACTCAGCATAAGCCTCCGGGAATTCCTTCTCCATCTGAGCGATAGGCATTGGTGTACGAACACCTGCAACAACGTCCTCGCCCTGTGCATTGATGAGGAACTCACCCATGAGCTTGTTCTCACCTGTAGCAGGATCTCTTGTAAATGCAACACCTGTACCTGATTCATTGTTAAGGTTACCAAATACCATAGGCATTACGTTAACTGCAGTACCCCATGAATAAGGGATGTCATTGTCACGACGGTATACGTTAGCACGAGGGTTGTCCCATGAACGGAATACGGCTTCAATAGCAAGCTTTAACTGAGTTACAGGATCTGAAGGGAAGTCCTCACCAAGCTGCTTCTTGTACTCAGCCTTGAACTGCTCTGCAAGTTCTTTAAGGTCTGCTGCTGTAAGCTCTACGTCGAACTTAACACCCTTCTTTTCTTTCATCTCGTCGATAAGCTGCTCAAAATACTTCTTACCAACTTCCATAACTACATCTGAGAACATCTGAATGAAACGTCTATATGAATCATATACGAATCTCTCGAATGCAGGATCTGGATTACCTGCTATCATAGCTGCAACAACTTCATCATTTAAACCAAGGTTAAGGATTGTATCCATCATACCCGGCATAGATGCTCTAGCACCTGAACGAACTGAAACTAATAATGGGTTCTTGAGATCACCAAACTTCTTACCGTTGATCTCCTCCATCTTTGCTACACCTTCCATAGCCTGAGCCATGATTTCGTCATTAATCTTACGTCCATCCTCATAGTACTGTGTACATGCCTCAGTAGTAATTGTGAAGCCCTGTGGTACAGGAAGTCCTATACTTGTCATCTCTGCAAGGTTAGCACCCTTACCACCAAGAAGATTACGCATGGTCATGTCGCCTTCGCTAAACATATATACCCATTTGTTTGCCATTTGTTATCTACCTCCTAAGTATTCATTTTTTTCTTGCGACACAGCAAAAGGCACACTGCGTCACGCTGACATAAATTATAACATAAACCAAATAAATATAAAAGCCATTTTTTAACTTTTTTATATAGAATTTTTTTAAAAAAATGCGACATGGGGACAGGCAATCTTGCCTGTCCCCATTTAATACTACTATCATATCTCTTTAAGCTGACACATCTATGGCAGGTGCCGACACGTCTGCTGATGCTGATACAGCTATATCCGCTCCTCCCACCGATGCCGAAAATGATGATGCATCAAAGGATGAACTTCCGTTTCCAAAGCCCGGCATGGAACTCATCTGCGCCATCTGCTGATGCTTAATCGTATCCTTAAGATAGTCCATATCAGCTTTTAAAATAGCTTTTTCTTCCGCCAATCTGTGCTTGCGTTTTACCTTTTCAAGCTCCTCTTCACTCATATGTGGATCAAGCATCTCAAGCTCTTCCAATGCTGCCATTGCTTCTTCCATCTCTCGCAAAGCCTCTTCTCCAAACTCTGCAATCTTTTCATTGAGCTCTGCCATCATCTCCTCGGAGATTTCTTCATTTCTTTCTTCAATCTCCTCATGCATTTCTTCAAGCATAGCCTCGCGCTCTTCAAAGATATCATCCTCTGCTTCGGATATCTCATCCTCCGCTGCTCCTATCATCTGATTTCTCATATCGGAAGCAGCCTCTTCCATCTCATCAAATCTTTCATCACGCTTTCTGGTTATCTCCGCAAGCTCCTCCTGTTCGATGTTATGCTTTTTCTTTCTGGCAGCCATCTCCATACGTGTAGCATGCGTAAGCGCCGTCTGAAGCTCATCGGAATCTCCGTCACCACTTTGTATCTTTCTTTTTATCTCAAGCACCTTGCGCTTTGCCGAAATCATAGCCTGTGCAGCAGTAACAGAATTTTTCGCCCGAAGAATCTTGGTAGAAATCTCCTTGTAATTGTAATTAAGTCTCTTTTTAACCTTCGGCTTATCCTTATCGGATGTCTTTGACATCTCCCAGATATCCTTTAACCTACCGTCCTTTGAATAAATCGAAAACTGTCCGTTATCCTTTTTATTGTTTCTCTCAAGGTCACGAAGCATGGTTCTCATCTTTTCGGTATTGGACATCTTTTCATTCTTAAGCATTTCATTGAAAGAATTATTGATATCCGATGACATGGAATTTCCACTTGCATTCTGATAGCTGTTCAAATATGAAGTTTTCGATAAAAAACCAACATTCATAAAAACCCTCCCTGGCATTAAATGAAATCCTTTTCTTTTCCACTATCAAGTTTTCACGTCACAAATAAAATGTCACTTAATCAATAGATTTTCAACACTAATAAAAATGTCAATACGGCAACATAAATAAAATGCCACAAACATCATGCCTGTTATTAAAAATCGGAATACAAATAAGACTTATAAAGCAAGCCAAAAAAGACGTTTAAAACGTAGAAATAAAATTTAGTAATTATCGGGTCTTCCCTGACCTTTATATATAAATCCATTTATATACAGTAATTATACTACATAAATCTAGTATATACAAGTACTATTTACAACAAAAAACAAGCCACTTAAGTGTGCGGATAATTGCAGCAACGGTGTTTTATTATCCTTCCTTAGTATGCAAGGCTTCCTATCCCTTGTTTAATCCAGATCGTACTTATTCGGATCAAGCGAATACATATGTGGGTTCAACTCAATTCTTTTTAATACCTCGTCTTTAGGATAATGTGAAACCATTTCGTTCGTTCTTTCAATCATATTTTCCACATATTTCCTTTTAGTTCCAAAACGCTTATATACATACCAGCAATCCGCACCATTTTGATAGTTTTTCAACGGAATAATAAACACTTTGATATCAAGAAATTTTCGCTCATTACCTCTCACAAAAAATCTGACACCAAATTCTTTTTCCCATTCAAGTTGTTCTTGCTTCGTTACCGGAAGAGATGTGTTTACAGCAGGGGGAATCTGAAAGTTTTTATCTTCCCACCAAAGTACTGTTTTTCCATCTTGTGTTTTCTTTTTCTCAAATACGATTGGAACAGCTTTACGTTTTTCGCTTCCAAAATCAGATTCAAATGTTGCATCATATATCTCAATCTCACCGTTTTCTATATAATCGCCTGTAAACATAACTGCTACACCTTTGGAACGACCGCCTTTATTGTTTACAAATACGACCTTATTTTTATTTGGAACACATGCAGTTAAATCAAACCTCGTTATCTTTAACTTAGGAGGTTCATTTTTTATTCCATCCGAAAGTGCGAAGAATAGTCGGCTCACCTGCTTTTCATCAATATTTTCGGTATTTCCTGCCTCTATCAGACATTGTTCTGGTTTCATTCCGAGATATTCACTTAGATTAGTAAGCATCTCCTCTGCAAAAATATACTTTTCTTTCGTCAAAGCTTTAAACTTATCAAAATCGCTAACAACATCATTCCATGGTGCTGTCTTGGTACGTCTCGGAATTTTCATGCCATCATATGGTTTTCCTGAATTAATCCATCCATCAATCTTACCTTCATTTCCAATGAGATGCATAAATGCATAATCACTATCAATGCATGCTGCTGCAATCACGTAAGTGTTGAATTTATCAGAAATCGGTCTGGCTACAGCCTCTGTATCATGGTCATTACTAAAATAATAAATGTCCGAAGCAACAGATATCCAATCACTGTCTTGGGGATAATATATCATCAATTCTACATCGGCATCTTCTGAATCATTAAGCTGTTTATAACCCTTTGAAAAAAGATTTTCCTTCATCATGAATAATAAATCATCTTTTGAAAAACTTTCATTCTTCTTTATATGTATGTTTGAAAAAAACATTCCCATTTTCTATGCTCTCCAATCTTTCTATTACTGACAACGTGTTCAAATCGTTCCCGGTTTATATTTCTGTTACAACATTATCAGACATCACATACGTTTTTATATCTCTAATCTTCACTTTCATTATTCGTTATACCAAGCTTTTCATTCCATTCTTCTTGTCCGGGTAAATTATATATTCCATATGCGTCTGCATTATACACAAATATCACTTCTTTCGTTCCGGCATCAATTACATTTAAATTTATATAGCAATTCGTATAATCAATTCCGGAAAGAACTTGTGCTGCAAATACCATCTGCTCTATATTTCCTCTGTCAAACATAAAATCAGAAAAATCTATTTTATCTTTCAAATAATAATTAACACATCTAAAATCATCATCTATTTGAACATCCACACTATCCAGTTCACTTATTCTTCTTAACGTAAAATCCTCAACTTTTTTAATTCTTGATTCCAATTGTTCATCTGTTAATACTATAGTCATACTACCATCATCATTAATATATGCATCTGATATATCATCTTCCGCCTTTGCTGTTATTAATTGTCGATCACTGTTTATTCCTATAATTACCGGTGGCAATATTATATCTATAGTTTCTCCGTCTTTAACTACTATATTTCGGGGTATAGTTATACTTTCTGTTTTTTCATAAGCTACGTTCTCTTTTGGTTCATCCGTAGATATCTCACCTTGTATAAGAGAATCGTTTTCTATCATTTCCTCTGTAGAATTATTCTCTGAATTATCCAAAGCATAATCAGATTTAGAATTCACCACAATTAAAGCTGTCATTATAATTAATAAAATCACTATAATTAATATATATTTTTTCATACCTGTCTCCATATTGAGAAATTCTTAGCTGCAAATAAAATACGGCAACCATGATAAAAATACAATTTCAGAAATCAATGCAAATTTTATTCCGTAAAAAACACTCCTATCGCATAGAAAAGCCTTTTTCTGTCCTCATATATTAGATACAAAAAAAACAGAATTAGTCGATTTTTTTATTTATTTTTTCCGTTCCAGTATTCATTGACAAGGTTTCTGTATCCCCACTCCTTAAGCTTATCGTAGCTTATCCTGTAATTTCCCTTATAATGTCTTCCGGTTGCGCAGTAACGTATATATCTTTATGTTTATTATCATCGTATTACCGTTTTACAATAACTTAATTTCTTCAGGTGCTAAAACGACAATATATTTTGTGAGGATAAAGAATGAGTTTTACAATAACTTAATTTCTTCATGTGCTAAAACGAGAGCTATAATTTGTGAATCTTTGTAGAAGTTTTACAATAACTTAATTTCTTCAGGTGCTAAAACAAGACTGCAAAAGTAATAGATTATTCTAAGGTTTTATAATAACTTAATTTCTTCAGGTGCTAAAACCCCAAATCTTCCAATCATACACAATATCCTGGGAAAGATTGAAGTTTAATCACCTACCACACTCCTTTTTTTTATACCATATTTTCATCCTTAAGAAAAGCCAAAACCATAACAAATTACAAAGATACTCCGGATATACCACGTTTTATTACTATTGGTATAGATTTTCTACATTAATCACCTTACTCTTAACTTCTTCACTTCCGGAAAAAACTGCATTTACAGTTACTGATACGGCATCCGCAGTTTCTCCTTCATAAATCTGTATCAAAAGAAGTGTTGGACATTCACTGATTTTATCAAAAGCCTTCTCATCGTAATTTTCATTAAACATAACATCCATGGTTCTATAATCCGAGCTTATGGATGTAACTCTGTAACCGAGCATATCATCAAGCATGGATTGCATATCATTATAAAGCAGATCATTAAGACTGTTCAAAGCTTTTTTTCTTTGCTTTTCAGTAAAATATATAACTATGTTTTTATCTTTCGCATACGCTTTTTTACAATAATCGGAACCAAACTTATTTATTATATGCTTTGCATATTTCTCAGCATCCTCATCTATCATTTTTATGTCGGATTCACTTGAAAAAAGTATTACAGGTACTTCATATCTTTTTGTTTTATTTTTTATCAGTACTGTTACTATAACTAAAACAGCAGCCAGCAGCGTTATAATACTTGATATAATTATTATTCTCTTTTTATTCATGATTTTTTCCTTTCCAATATTCATTAACAAGATTCCTGTATCCCATTTCCTTGAGCATCTCATATGAAATCCTGTAATTGCCTTTATAATGTCTGCCGGTTACACAGAATCGTATGTAGTTCTGCATATAATCATCTAATGTTTTTAAACCCTTATCAGTTGTAATACAAGGAAAAAACCATCTGCTCCAGGAAAACTCCGTGCCTCTTACTTCCTGATATTTATAGGTATAAAGCTTTTTATTCATAGCTTTTATAAAACCCCTTGCCGCTCTTTCTCCGGAAAGATTTTTCCTGTCAGCCCAGCGTCTTAAGGCATGTGCTTTTCTTTTAATCTTTGCTTTCATCTTTCTGATTGTATTGACAGACAAGTCAATCTCTCCGTTATCATAGGAAAAGCCCAAAAACTCCCACTCTTCTTTTTGTTTACATAACTTTGTTTTATCAGGATTGATTGTAAGATTATTTTGGTTAATTATTTCAAGTATATTATGCTGATATTTTTTTATTTCTTCCTCACTGTCCGCAAATACAAGTATGTCATCCGAATACCTGAAGTATATAACATTTTCCGATTCAAAAAGCTTGTCCATATCCGAAAGATAAACATTTGCAAAAAACGGGGATATGGGTGTACCGGCCATAGCACCGCGCTTTTCTGATATTATATCATTGCCAACAAAGGCCCTATCAAGCATAAGCAGTTTTTCAAAGAAAAGATATAACTCTTCATCACTTTTCTTTATAAAACCAAGCTTTTCAAGTAAAATATCAACATCAATCGAATTAAAATAATTATGTATGTCAAGCTTAAGACAATACTTATCTTTAAGTCCTTTAATACACTTAATTCTTCTTATGGCGTCCTTAACCCCATAACTTCTTCTGAACGCATAACAGTTATCAGCAAACTCGCCGTCATATACATACAAATAAAATGCAATACCCTTTAGAAGAATATTAAAGTCCTCTTCAAAGAAATAAATCACTCTCTTTTTATCGGTATCCGCCTTGCTAATCTCTTTTTTAAAAGGTATCGGGGGTATGTAATCCTGTTTTCTTATATCACCTATTAAATCCAAATATTTTTTAGATTCAATAAATATTTCTATAACCTCCAAATCCTTACCCATAAGATGCTGCTTTTCAATTTTATAATCAAGAAATTCTTTCCAGAATTCCTCTTCCGAAAGCCTCTCCCATACACACATGCCAATATTTCCACCATAAAATAAGCTTAAGTTTTCTTTTCTGAAACGATTTCAAACACATAATCATTTTTCCTCGTTATAATATCATAATTCAAGGTTATGATAAACTATTATTTGCTCTTTATATTTTCACGCGAAGCGTGTCGGCTGAATATGGGTATACCTGCACAGATATTTAGATGCAACGGGCTTGTCTATGTTATACGGATAAAATAAGCGGATAGCATAGGCAAGCCCGATAAAAATGAAATAAAGCAGGTATACCCTACTTATTCAGCCGACCTCTTAACAAAAAAGGAAAGAGAACTTACTTTGAAGTAAACGTGTTTACACCAGACTGAATATGCTCCAGCTGTCTGCAAAGCTCTTCGTAAAGAGCATACTTCATCCACCACAGACGTAACAAAAGTTACATTTCTCTTTCCTTTATAAGCTATTTAATTATTACTAAAATGCAAGCTTTTCCTCAAAATAAGCCTTTAAATCTTCTATCTTGATTCTCTCCTGCTCCATAGTATCTCTGTCACGAACTGTAACTGCTCCATCATTTTCGGAATCAAAATCATAGGTAATGCAGAACGGTGTTCCGATTTCGTCCTGTCTTCTGTATCTCTTTCCTATATTTCCTCTGTCATCAAAATCGCAGTTATAGTACTTTGATAATTCTGCATAAATCTTCTCAGCACCTTCATTAAGCTTCTTTGAAAGTGGAAGGACACCAATCTTTACAGGCGCAAGTGCCGGATGGAAATGAAGTACAGTTCTTGTATCTCCTCCCTCAAGTTCTTCCTCATCATAAGCTGCACAAAGGAAGGCAAGGACAACTCTGTCTGCACCGAGTGACGGTTCAATAACATATGGGATATATTTTTCCTTTGACTCATCGTCAAAGTATTCCATAGGCTCACCTGATGTGTTCTGATGCTGTGTGAGGTCATAATCTGTTCTGTCAGCTATACCCCAAAGCTCACCCCATCCAAATGGGAATAAGAATTCTATATCGGTTGTTGCCTTACTGTAAAATGCAAGCTCAGCAGGATCATGGTCTCTGTAACGCATTTCCTCTTCCTTAAGTCCAAGTTCTTTAAGCCAGTTAATACAGAAGCTTCTCCAATAATCAAACCACTCAAGATCTGTTCCCGGCTTACAGAAGAACTCTAACTCCATCTGCTCAAACTCTCTTGTTCTAAATGTAAAGTTACCCGGAGTTATCTCATTTCTGAAGGATTTTCCTATCTGACCTATACCAAACGGAACCTTCTTTCTTGAAGTTCTCTGAACATTTTTAAAATTAACAAATATACCCTGTGCTGTCTCAGGTCTTAAATATACTGTATTTTTAGCGTCCTCGGTTACACCCTGGAAGGTCTTAAACATAAGGTTAAACTGTCTGATATCAGTAAAATTATGCTTACCACAGGTAGGACATTCTATATTCTTTTCCTCAATGTAGTTTTGCATTTCCTCATTGGACCATCCGTCAACAGAGCCCTCAATTGTGATACCATGATCAGCCATGTAATCCTCAATAAGCTTATCTGCTCTAAATCTCTCGTGACACTCCTTACAGTCCATCAAAGGATCCGAAAAGCCGCCGAGATGTCCTGAAGCAACCCATGTTTGAGGGTTCATAAGAATAGCACAGTCAACACCTACATTGTAAGGATTTTCCTGAATAAATTTCTTCCACCATGCTCTCTTAACGTTATTTTTAAATTCCACTCCAAGATTTCCATAATCCCAAGTGTTAGCCAATCCGCCATATATCTCCGAACCCGGATATATGAAACCTCTTGATTTTGCAAGTGAAACTATTTTGTCCATTGTCTTTTCCATATGAATACCTCTTCTTAAAATTATTTATAAATTATGATAGCATTTCCCAAGCCATCAAACTTAGCACTGTTTGAACCGTTTATACTGACATGTCCATTATAATACACTATCTCTCCGCTTATGTTAAGTGTAAATGCAGAATCTGCACTAAAAATCTTATAAGCTGCCGCACTTGTATCTATGCCTGAAACATATATATCATTTCCTGCCATATCCTTAAGTGCCACATCGCCAAAAGCAAGCAAATCTTGACTATTCATATACGACGTACCATTAAAGGCATTATAATCATCTAAAGATTTGTAGTCAATTGCTACTTTAACAATCTTGCTATCCTCTTTATATTCCAAAAGCTTTACTGCATCCTTTTTGTCACTGCCGCAGTACTTTTCAATATCTGATTTTATATCATCCTTTAAACCGGAAATATCATAGCTTGTATCAGCAAAATTCTCACAGGCTATCTCGCGGATGCTTCCGTCCTCATTAATTGTAATCGTATTCTCATTAATATCACCGATATATTTTTCCTTTTTCTTACCGCAGGCGCAAGCAAGGCAAAGAATTAAAACCGACATAATTAATACTAATATTTTTTTCCTAAATTTAAACATTTTCATAGCTCCTAAAATATTTATAGTATAAACTCTCAAAGTATAATACAAAATTTATGCAAATATTTCAAGCAAGAGTCGAAAGAATTTCCAAAGACTTGAAATTCTTATCAACATATTCATTTCTGAAACGGTCAGCCACATATCGAAGTTCTGCCATAACATCATCAGAAAGTGTAAATCCGTAAAGCTTATTTATTGGTGTTGAAAGGATATATTGCAAAGTGTATATAAGCGAATCGCTTACCTTATAAGTTACTTTCTTTGCAAGTGCACACTTATCACATAAAAGTCCGCCCGACCTTGCATCGAAGTAGTTTATACGCTCCTTTTCACCGCAATTAACACAGGAAAAAGCCTGTATGCCCTCTCCTTCAATATCCATAAGTTTTATCTCGTAAATATATCTTATAAGTTCATTTGAAACCCTGTCATCAAGAAGTGCCTTAAAGGTCACATATAAGAGATTCAGATTATTGGTGCAAAAGTCACCCTCTCTTGTATAGTAAGACATAAATTCGGAAAAAAAAGCCGCATAGCACATTTTTTCCATATCATATGCTATATCGTGAAAATACTCCTTCACGTCCACCTTTACCAGATTATACGCATCTCTTGTAGGAAATACCGTAAAGGTTCCCATTACATAGCTTTGACTTGCAGCGGTAAGTGCGGAATTTGGTCTTCTGGCGCCATTGGCAAATACAGTTATCTTTCCTCTTTCTTTGGTAAGTATAACAAGTCTTTTATCATATTCACCAACCAGAGTCACATATAATACAATTCCCGTAACTTCAATCTCCTGCCTCATAGCTAATCTTCATCCCTGTAACCGTAATTTTTAATAAGCGTATCGCTGTCCCGCCAATCCTTTTTTACTTTAACCCAAAGCTTAAGATTGACCTTCATTCCAAGCAGGTTTTCAATACTGATTCGCGCCTTGGTGCCTATATTTTTAAGCATCTTTCCCTGCTTTCCGATTATTATTCCCTTATGTGAATCTCTCTCACAGATTATAGTTGCATCTATATCACACAGGCTGCCGTCCGGTCTTTCCTTCATCCTGTCTATAACAACAGCTATACCATGAGGTATCTCCTTATCAAGCTGTCTTAAAGCCTGTTCTCTTATAAGCTCAGAAGCTATCTGCCTTTCCGGCTGGTCTGTTACAGTATCCTCATCATAGAACTGTGGACCATACGGAAGAAGCTTTTTTATCGACTTTATAAGCTCATCGGTATTTTTGCCTCGTAGAGCGGAAACCGGAACTATCGCCTCAAACTCACATACATCCTTATATGAATTTATGGCATCAAATATCATTTGTTCTTCTACGGTATCCGTCTTATTGATTACAAGAATTATAGGTGTATTTACCTTGCCAAGCACCTCTATGATATGTCTTTCCCCTGCACCGATAAAGGTAGTCGGCTCAACAATCCACATTATGACATCCACTTCATTTAAGGTGCCGTGAGCAACATTCATCATATACTCTCCGAGCTTATTTTTTGCCTTATTTATACCCGGAGTATCAAGAAAAATAATCTGTGCCTCATCATCTGTATATACTGTCTGTATTCTGTTTCTGGTGGTCTGTGCCTTGCTGCTTGTTATGGCAATCTTTTGTCCGATAAGTCTGTTCATAAGAGTGGACTTACCCACATTTGGTCTTCCGATGATTGCAACAAAGCCCGATTTAAAGTTATCCATATTTAAGCTTTATCCTTTTTGCTAAATGTCTATCTTATAGTTAATTAAAAAATATAATTCATTCTGAAATATAATCTAAAACCTGCTAAGTATCTCCTTGAAATTATCCTTTGCATTCTCTATCTTGCCCTCTCCGCCTATGGCACAGATTGTACCACTTTCGGTTGCAGCTTCCACGTAAGGTGCAAGTGTTCTTATAGTTTCAACTGTCGCACCAAGCACCTCATCACGCTCTCTTTGCAAATCCTCATCGGTAAGTTCCATAAGGTCAGCAATAAGGCTGAAGTTACCCTCTGCAGACGGAGTAAGCGGTGTATCAATTCTGCTGATTGCACCGATTATATATTTGGTCATATCCCTGTCGCTGGCATCAAAATTTCTTACATAATCCGGTGCTTTTTTATAAATCTCATAGGTCTCCATAAGATTTGGATCTCTGTAAGATGTAAAATACACATTTCCGCTTCTTGAAAATGAACACATACATCCGTAGGCTCCGCCTTTAACTCTTACATTTATCCAAAGATAATCATAAGAGAAAATGGATTGAAGTACCGCAAGACCGCCGTTATAACTAAGTCCCTTTTCCATAAAGTTTCCTGCGGTTGCCACATACTGTACCTGACTCGCTGTCTTATACCCCTCATTTAACACCTTAGGCTCAATAGCCTTTTCCCTGTCAAAATCAAGTCTTGAAGAAAGTCTCTTGGATAGATGGCTTATGCTCTTTTCAAGCATTTCCTTTGGATCTTTATCAGAGGTATAGGATACCAAAAGTCCTCCTCTTCTTAATACCTCTCCGAGTACTGTCTTTAAGCTTTCTATCAAAGCATCCGCCTTTTCCTCAAAATGCTTATCCAAATCATCAAGGAAATTGTAATAGTCAATACCCTCGGTAAGCTCCTTTACAACTCCGATAGGCGAAATGTATGATATCGCACGACCGCCTGCTGTCAGATGACCGGAGGAAACAAGATCATTTTTAAGTCCCGAAACCGTCTCGGCAATTATCTCCTTAAGACGCTTTTTATCATCAAGCTTTGAGGTAAAAAGTATCTCCTCCACAAGCTCCATACCCTTATCAACATTTGCATCAAGCATCTTTGCATTTACTATAAAATGTACTGCATAGGAATCCTTTGCCTTTTTATTGATTACACCTGTGGTAAATCCTATGCCGCCGGTATAAAGATTAATCTCCTCACTTAGTTCATTGTAGCTGTAGTTTTCAGTATCAACATATTTAAATATCTCGGTCAGAAGAGATATATAAGGATATGAATTATAATCAATATCCGTCACATCAAAGTTAAGACTGATATAGCTTATTCCGTTGGTAAATATATCGTGGCTTACAACCTTAACCATCTCAATCTCACTGAACCGGTTGTTTATGGTTCTTGCCTTTTTATCAATATCCGATATCTCAAGCATAGGAATAGTCTTAAGCTCCTCATCTGTGCTCGGGATGCTCTGGTACTCCTTAAGATGCTCCTCCTGCTTTTTAATTTCCTCGATATCAGCCTTTGTCAAGGTCTTTTTATACTCCTCAAGCTTCTCCTTTTCTTCCTTCTCACGAAGCTCATTTAATCCTTTTTTAGGTGAAAGAATCACATATGTCTTATGATTATTTTCAAGAATATATTTAGTTATAAGCTGCTCAAAATATCCGTTGTCAACTTCCTTTTTAAGCTCGTCAAAAACTTCATTTAATGAAAACAGCTCCAGCGCCTTGCTGTCATCATAAAGCCATGTATTAAACGCATTTAAACCAAGCATAAGTCCCTTCGGATATCTTCCGTAATTAGCCTCCTTATGCTTAAATTCAAAATAATTTATCGCTGCAAGCAGAGATTTTTTGTTAATCTTTTTCTCTACTATTGCTTTAAGCGATTCATTTATTACATCAATAAATTTCTGCTTATCGGTTATGTTGGCATTTTTCGCAATTATTGAAAGCGACGGCTGATTTATACCGTCATCAAAGGACGAAAATACATCCTTACCAATTCCGGCATCTATGAGTGCAGTCTTAAGCGGTGCTCCCGGTGTCTCAAGAAGCACATGTTCGAGCACAGCAAATGCAGCGCAAAGCTTTTTATCCGTGCTTCTTCCGACAGACACATTGTAAGCAAGATAGGTATTATCCTCCTCATCATCTGTCTCCGAAATAGAATAAAAATCCATAAGCTCCTTTGGGCTTTCAAAAGGAGGCTCATCCTCTATATGCGAATCAATATCAAGGAAATCAAAATTATTAAGATATTGCTCATCTGTAAACTCAAGCTCACTGACAGCATCCATATCTCCGTAAAGGTAGATATAGCTGTTGCTCGGATGGTAATATCTCTTATGAAAATCAATAAATGCCTCCTGTGTTAAATCTGTAATGTACACAGGATCTCCGCCGGACTCATAGCCATAGGTTGTATCCGGAAGAAGAGATTTTTCTATATCACGATAAAGTATCTGCTCCGGTGAGGAATAGACACCCTTCATCTCATTAAATACAACTCCGTTATACTTAAGGCTGCCATCCTCATCCACCTCGTAGTGCCAGCCCTCCTGCATCATTATCTCTGTTTTTTCATAGATATTAGGATAAAAAACCGCATCAAGATATACATGCATAAGATTGTGAAAATCCTTTTTATTTAAACTTGCTACCGGATAAACCGTCTTATCCGAGTAAGTCATCGCATTTAAAAATGTATTGAGCGAGCCCTTTGCGAGTTCTACAAAAGGATCCTTAACAGGGAAATTCTTAGAACCGCACAAAACCGAATGCTCTGTAATATGTGCTACACCTGTATCATCTGCCGGCGGAGTTCTGAAGCCTATGGTAAATACCTTGTTATTGTCATCATTTTCAATAACAACCACTCTTGCCTTTGTCTTCTTATGTGAAAGAACATAACCTGTTCCCTTTACCTCATCCAGGGACTTTTTCTCAACTAATTCGTATGCTTTTAAATCTTCAATGCCTGCCAATTTTTATACCTCACTATCTTTTTAAATTTCTGAATTATATCCAAAACTAATAATAATTATTTCTTCAGACTCTCCGGTCCGAAGCTCATGGGAAGAAGCTCCTCTAAAGTTTTTATAACATAATCATTTTCATTCTTTGCCATTATAACATAAAAAATATTAGGTGCAACAAACTCTCTTAAAACCTGTCTGCAGATTCCGCATGGGGATGTATAGATATCATCCCCACCTATTATAGCTATCGCCTTAAAGTTATTATAGCCCTCACTCACCGCTTTAAATACAGCAGTTCTCTCCGCACAGTTTCCTGCCGGGTATGAAGCATTCTCCACATTACAGCCTGTTATTATATTAAAATTATCCTCATCCTTTGCAGCATATAACGCAGCGCCCACCTTAAAATGCGAATAAGGCGCATAAGCATTTTTTCTTGCATTATCCGCCGACTTTATAAGTTCTTTTATTATATCATCTGAAATGTTTATCTTATTAGGCATTTGTTAATCTCCCTTGCATAATTTCTCTATTTTCATATTAATTTAATACCCTTTATTAAATTAATTCTTATAACACATTACTTTTTCCAGAATTACATTTTGAACATAATGTTTGCAAATTTTCTTCTATCGTCTCTCCACCTTTTGAATAAGGAATAATATGATCAACTTGCAATTCTACTGATGAATCTTTAGCTGGAGAAGCTCCACATGCACAACATTTAAACTTGTCTCTTTGTAGAACTTTAAATCTAAGTCTTAAATTTATATCTCGCTTTGTTTTATGATTATTTATTTCTATCGTATTTATATTATTCGCTTCATTGATTTTATCTGTACCATCTTCATTAATATAATTAACAAATGCAATAAGTGCATCAGTCCATTTTCCATACTTTCGTAAATATGCACCACTTGAAATAGTTGACAAATCCTTATCATCCATATCTCTTCTACGAGGCTGCGATCCTTTTTTTATCCAGACATTTTCAATGTTTAAAAAAAGCTCTTCTTCAGTCCAAAATTGTTGTGTTACTGAAATACCTGCTTTTATAAGCCCATTATTCCAAGTTCCAAATCTTCTTATAATAGTGCTACAATCATATTTCCCATATAATGTATATTTACTTTGAGTTAATGAATCCAATTTATATTCTGTAACAACTCTTTTCATATCATTTAATAATTCATCATCTGACACTTTTCTATTGTTATATTCAATAAATTCAAACTTCATTTTTATCCCCCAATATTTCTTAGTACTTTTAACATTTTATTTCAATGATATTCCTTTATAAGTCCTGAAAACTATTTAAACAAATCTTCACCGGTTATAATTGACTGAATATTTCCGGTATATGAACTCTCTCCCACCTCGTAAGTTGTTACCAGTGTCGAATGAATTGCATACTTTGTTTTCGTAGTTTTCTTTAAATCAGATATTTTTCGTCTCATAGCTTTATCAAACGCAACATCGGGAACATAATCCGATTCTGAATATTTCATCTCGCATAAATTAATAATCTGATCTTTCCTAACAATTAATAAATCAATTTGAGACCCCTGTAACCCTTTGTCAGGATTTGCCTCACATTTCCAAGAATTAACATCTGTTTGTACTCCTGAAATTCCCAGCGCATTCTTTATTTGTTCTATGTGCTCAAGACAAACTCTTTCAAATGCTATACCGCTCCAAGAATATATTTCACTCGAATTGCTCGCACTTTTCCAAAAGTTTTCATCATGTGAATTATTCTTTAAAAACCTATTATAAAACAACGTAAAATTATCCACAAGTTGATACATAGCATTCTTTCTCTCTGAACCAAATGGTACATATTTTCTTACGAATCCACAATTTTCTAGTTCTTTCAGTTTTTTTGTCAGTTCTCCAGAGCTGGAAATTCTTGTTTTCTTGCATATTTCATCTCGTGTAATTCCTTTATTAATATCACACAGTGCTTCAATTATCTTGATGTACTGTTCAGGTTTGTTAAATAGTGCATGATACAGATTGTTATATTCATCTTGTAGAGGCGCTCCGTCCTTAAAAAAAAGCTCATCTATATTCTGAGGCAGACTTTTTCCTTTCTTAAGTAGGCTCCAATAATACGGCACTCCTCCAAGTATCATATAGCATTGAATAATCTGATGTCGGTTAAATAATATCTTTTTTGTTTTTAAATATTCTTCACATTCAGCAAGTGTAAATGGTCGAAGATTAATCTTACCTGTTAATCTGTTATGCAATCCTCCTTTTGAATTCACGATATTATCCATCATCCAATATGTTGCAGAAGCACATACAATCAAAATGACATCCTTTTCTTTACGAGCAGTTACCCAACCATTCCAAAAATGTTCAAGTGCAGAGAGCAATTCACCACCTTTAGTATCCATCCATGAGAGTTCATCTATAAAAATAACCTTTTTCTTATCCTTTGAATTTATAATCACTTCTTTCAAGCAATCAAAAGCATCATACCATGAAGTTAATTCGTTTTTAGGTGCACAACCGGTCTCAGACAAAGATTTAGCGAATTCCTCCAACTGGACTTTCTTTCTTAAATTCTTCTTAATCGAGTTCGTACTAAGTCCGGTATGTTGAAAAGTAAACTTATAATCAAAGCTTTCTCTGATTAGAAATGTCTTTCCAACTCTACGTCTTCCATAAACCGCTATAAATTGAGATTCTTTCTCGCTAAGTAGTGATTGTAGTTGTCTTTTCTCCTCAGTTCTTCCTACCATTATATCCACCTCTTTTTTTCCAAATCTATTATTTTTTTTATCATTTGGAAGTTTTCTTTCAATTATAATAATATTTAGCAACTTATTTTGTCAACAAAAACTTCCAAATCATCAAAAAAAGTAGCGATTTGGAAGTTTTTAGTCATAGTTAAGAAAAATTATTCAATTTCAAAAAGCACAACTGCTCTGTCCTCTCCATCTTCCTTACCTGTGAATTTAATTATATATTCATTGTCTGTATGATTTGTAAACACACAAAGCTCATCCTTATATTTGCACTGCTTCTTATAATCAATACGAATTCTCTTGACCTTTCCTTCAGGTACATATTCATAAGCATTAATTATATACCTTCCGTTACTCATATGATTATTAAAATCAAGGTCTTCCTTTCTAACCCATATATCCTCGACATAGTCAAAGCTCTCAGGAAGCTTTATCTTGCGGCTTACCTTATCCATAGGATATCTCTCACCCATCACATAACCTTCTACATCCTCGTCTGTTATTCTGGCCGGACGCTGACTTTCCACATCCATATATCCCCAGTGCGAGTCGGCACAGACTATATCATTTCCATCCGTGTCGGTAATAATTACATTTCTTTCTCCGGTAACTACCGAAAAGCCGTAAGCCCATGTTTTTACAGTTATCTCCTCCGAAAGTTTAGGAAGTCTTTTGACCTCGATATTCCAGCTTACCGTAAACCATGCTCTGTTATGGCTTTTTAGGAACGCTGAACCTCTGTCTATTTCCTCTGTCTGCTTATTAATACAGTCCTGCATGGAATTAATCAGTCCACTCATATTCATGTTAAGCTTAGCATCCACCTCTGAAAAAAGTACATTTTTTGTAATTTCGCTCATTTTAACCAAACCTCTCATCTATTGTTTTAATTTATCAACTTCACTACGATAATATATACGGCTGTTTCCGCTTTCTTTTAAATATGTCAACTCATTATTTTGTACCAGCTTACTTACATATTGCCTTGAGCATTTTAATTCATCACATACATCCGACGTATCAAGTATAGAGCTTTTAAGAATATTTATAAAATCATCTTTACTAAGCGGAAGTGTTATACCTGTTTGGCGAAGTTCCTCTGTCATAAAGAAAACGCCTTCACTCCATATTACCCCATTTCCACCCGGTAGTAAATGTGCATCTTTAAAAATATGTGGTTTTGCGAGCAATATCTTTAATTCTTTCTTTTTTGCTATCAGTGCTTTAGTGTCAACAAAGCATGTCTTTTGATTTGCATAAACCAAAAAAAGCTTATAATCATCCAAGGCTACGGCAAGCTCAAGCTTGTTATTCATCCTTTCGGATACCCATTCAGGCAAGCTGTTTTTGTTATACGGAAAAACTGCACAATCATCCTGTGCGCATCTTCCGTCCGCAAGCATCAAAAGCTTAAATTCATTATACTCCTTTAAACCGTTTTTTTTCAAAATGCTTCCAAGATTTTGTCTGTCACTTGGAACAATTCGCTGTCTTACCCACCTTAAGCTCCATTCTGGATTTAAAGTATATATACCTCTTCTGAAAAACGGATAAAAAAACAAAGGAACATCAAGATCCTGAATTTTATCAGAAAGCTCGATAATAAAAACATCGCTGCTTTCGTAATAAAATAAATATCCTATTTCAAGATTATTATTTGATTCATCCTTTATAACACATATCTTCATAATATTTCCACCTGTTCCATATTATTTCCCATATCTTATCATAAAAAATATTCGGCAATATTCCTTGTAAATCCTTAAAAATGTATTCCTTATCATTTTCATCCAAACGTCGTAATTTTGGAAGCTTTGATTTAGGTATTATATTAAGATTATCATATGCAGATTTTGAACCCACATAACATTGAACAGGAATATCTCTCATAGAATCAAACTCTTTTACTTCTTTTTCCGTTCCACAGCTGTAAACCAAAGATAGTCCATGATCAAATAAAGGAGCAAGACCTATATCTCCTGTGTATTTATTTCTTATAACCTCAATATTGGCTCCATGCCTGTCTCTGTTAATTATAAGAAAATCCACAACGAGCATTTCATAAATGTAATCAATCCATCCCATCCTTTCACAGAAATCAAGAATTGATTCACCTTCATTTTTCTCCATATCATAATAATCGTCCAAAGCCGTCTTACTGTCGCCCGCATTCTTATAATCCTCTGAAACACATAAATATGTTTCATACTCTTTATCATCTATGACTATTCTTGCGTTAAGCAGTTGATAATTAAGATGCCTTAATCCCATTATACTAAGTAATCTGTCAACTATTATTTCATTTACACATTCATGCCCTGTTATTCCCCTTAATGAATCATAGCAGGATAATTTATAATACAATTTTTTATTATTTTCTGTTTCATATGATTTTAAATATGAACCTGCCGTTCCGGATGAATGCCTTGTTTTATCCCAAGAAAGATATGTTAAATCCTGTAGATTTCTTATTACTTTGGTTTCGATCATTTACTTCACCACCATTCGTTTTTATTATTAACTCTTTTAATGTTAATATAGCAAAATTGGTTGACATTTGTCAATATTTTTATTGACAAATGTCAACTATTTTATTTTTATTGAAATAAACTTATATTTTCTTATCCAAACAAAATCTCTGCTGCCTTTTCTAACTCTCTCCGTTCCTGCGTATCGTCGTATCCGCTCTCCTTATCGTCGATACCCTTTACAACATCAAGAGAAAACAGACCATCCCTATTGCAGTAAAAGAATATCTTCTTAATACCTGAAATCCTAAATCCGGCTTCCGGATTTCCTTCAGGGTAAAGCTTTACCATTTCAATCCTGTCAGAGGATACTGCAGCAATAAAGGAAATGTAATGCTGCTTTGTCATATCATGCTCAATTCTTACATAATATTCATCTTCCACACGCTCGATAAATATCTTATGTTTTTCATCCGTTGGTTCTGCTTCAGCAGGGATAAGACTGATTCCGTGACAATGAATTACCGCTTCCCCTATGCTATAAATTACATTTCCGCAAACAGGACATATATAAAACTTTGACTTCATCATGTTTGCTGATATATTTGAATTGCTAATATAATGCCCGGAAATCAGTTCGGAAACCGATATTCCAAATGCATCTGCAATCGGTGAAAGCATAGTTATATCCGGGTATCCTTTTGCCGTCTCCCATTTCGAAACAGTCTTATCACTCACTCCTAAAATCAGAGCCAGCTCGCGCTGTGTCATTTTTTTAATTCTCTTAGTTCCTTAATTGTCGTACCTGTAATATACTGGTTCATCTTAAATTCCTCCCGTTTTATTATGAATCTATGCGAGCCAACGATGCTTTTACCTTTTAAAATCCGTTGCCATTGCCTCGAAGGTTCTCATAAAATATAATACAGTTGCAGCTGCCCTACAACCTACGGAAAGTAGAGTCATCCAGTCACCAACTTAAGAAACTTCTTGTCATTCATTTGTTCATTCGTGACATACTCGCCATCACAAAACAGCGCATATGTTGTAATCGGGGTCGGTGCATTTTGAGCGTCCTCCCTACAATCAATCTTTACAGCCTTGAATGCAATTCCATTCTTCTTTGCCGTTTCCTCCAATACCGGAACATACTTCGCATTAAACGGACACTGGTTCGTATAAAAAAGAACATAGCCGTTCTCATCTATATGAGGATGCTTTGCGCATTCCTTAAACGACGGAATCTCCGCTTCTTTTTCAAATGGCAGGTACCATAACTGTATTCCGTTATCAGCTTCATCACACACCGTAAATCCTTTGTATTTCAAAAACTTCGGATCAGCCAAAAACGGCTTTTTCTTCGCTGCTGCAAGAATGCAAAGTCCTTTCTTTCCCTTCTCCTTGCTGTCCATAATGCATTCGGAAAGCAAATCATTTGAATATCCATTTCCCTTAAAGGAACCGGACACCCACAGACAATCTATATACATATATCCCAGAGCATTGATGGGATTCCATGCATTCTCCGCATGAATATACTCAATAAAGCACTTTCCCCGTTCCACACTTTTAAGAAATACAAGTCCCTCATCAAATCTGTCAGCAAGCCACGCCTTCTTTGATGATACCTGTACATCTTTATTATTGGAAATAGCACAGCAAATATGCTCATTTTCCAGATTGTCTTTAGTAACTCTGATATATTCCATACACTTAACCCTTTCTAATCGGATGTCTAATCACTGTCTTAAGCTTCTCCGGTGCAACCTTCCGTGCATCGCTTAGATAAATCTCATGGTGCATTCTGCGATAGAATCGTCCACCGGACGATTCTCCTGCACACTTAGGCGTATGTTCCGTAATATCAAGTACATATCCCTGTTCTTCCATATAGCGATGCATTATCTCCACTGTAGCAGGCTCATCATCATACGATCCGATATGCATGCACTGTACACACAATCCTTCATCATAGGTGAAGAACTCAACCTTTGAAAAATCCTGTTTCTTCTTAGCCGTAGCTTCCCGAACAGCCCAGTCAAAATCTTCTTTCGTTACAAAGTCAGGCAGGCGGATAACGGAAATCCACTGAAAATCTTCCTTATGCGTATAATCAACTCCGTTTACACCGTTTTGCCACCAGAATCCTTCCAATGGAGGCACAACATAATCAAAATATCCATCTATCTGATGATTGCCCTTTTTACTCATCTTGATTGTAAATGCAATTCCATACAGCAGACCTATTGCAGCCTTATATTCTCCATCTTCTTTATTTGGATCACCGCTGCCCCTTACCGCGATATAATTCATCTTCGGAACTGTCACAATAGAAGGTGTCCCCTTCGGCATATAAAATTCTTTATACTCTTTCTTAAAATCAAATGCCATAACCTATTCTCCTCTTTCTTCCTTTCATTAGAAATCCGACACACATCAAACTAAATGCTTATTGCACATAATCTTTTTCTTCGTAGGGTTTATTCCATGAACCGATTTCAATCAGATTTCCCTCCGGATCTGCGATATAGCATGTTCTCTGTCCCCAAGGCTCAAGTTCCGGTTCAAGCACAGATGTTGCGCCATTTTCCACCGCTTTCTTGTATGCTTCATCAACCTCATCAAATGTATCGACATACAATGCCATTTCAAAATGACCGTTCAGCCCTTTGATATACTCATATTTCCTGCTTGTCATCTTTTCAAAATCTTTTCTACCATACAATAGAAACAGCGTTCCGTCTTTCACAAGATAAACATTTGATGTACCCTCTTCTTCCTTAATCTCAAAACCGAGAACATCCCTGTAAAAACGAATCATCTTTGCCATATCATCAACAAATAATCCAAAGCCATCTAATCTCATAGTACTAATCCTCCATATAAATCTTTAAAGTTTTCTCCGCATTCCTGCGGATAATGTTCCGAGCTTCTACCGGCTCCAACACCTCTGCCTTTGCCCCAAATGTCATGAGCCATGTTATAAGGTTATCCATGTCCGTATAGTCCGCCGTAAAGAGCAGCCTTCCATCCTCTGATTCCGTAAAGCAATTTGGTCCGAACTCTTCAACCAGCCGCCATTTCATATCCGGTGCAAAAAGAGCCTTTACCTTTATGCCTCCCGGAAATATCTTCTCATTCGACATTTCCGGCATTGGTACCTTACGGCAAGTAAATTCCCTATCCGTCTCAACCAACATGTCCATACGATTCAGCTTGAACAGCCTGTAATCCTCACGTGTTAAACACCAGCTCCATACATACCAGCTTGACCACCGAAAAACCAGATAATACGGTTCTATCGTTCTGCTGCTTTCACCCGATGGTGCATAATACTTAAACTCCACAAGATGCCTATTTTCTATGGCATTCTGGATTACTTCAATCTTTGGTGCAAGAGAGCCTTTATACCAGGAAGACAAATCGATTAGCATGTAATCCCTGCCACTTAAAAACTCTGATGATCCGGTCCGGATCTTTTCCATCAGTTGACCGTAGTACCTGCTTCCGCTCACACTGTCGAGACTCCGCAGTCCCGCGAGAATCATCTGCATATCTTTGGAAGTCAGGATTGTCCTGTCCATCCGGTATCCGTCCATAATGCTGATGCCACCGCCATACCCCTGTGATGTCTGTATCGGTATGCCTGCCTTACAAAGAGCCTCGATATCCCTGTTGATTGTCCTTCTGGACACTTCAAAATGCTCAGCCAGTTCAGGAGCCGTTGTCATCTCTTTCTGCAGTAGTATAGATAAAATACCGATTAACCTATCTATCTTCATTTAATCACCTTCTTTGCATATCCTACCAAATAAAACAAGACAACAGTATGTCATGTTAATGATAAATTTTTTCCTGTATCCCGGATTTCCGGGGTGCAAGGTCAGAATCTAGATTCATACTTCATCGGTGTAAACCGAATTCCGTTGACTGTCTGTTCTTTGTCTGTGTCCTTAAATCCCAGTGAATGATAAAACTGAACGCCATAAGGCGAGGAATTAAGGGTAATTATCTGGTCCAAATATTCCTGCTGTACTGCTTTGAACAGCCTTGTTCCGATTCCCTGACGGTGATATTTCCCATCCACAAAAAAGAAGCAAATATGCTTTCTATCAGAGCGAATTCCTACTAGGCCTATCAAACTCTCCCCGTCAAAAGCGCCGTAGTATTCAATTCCTTCAAGATACTCTTCATCATTTAGGCACTTTCGGAATTCCTCTGTGCCTTCTTTTGAATAATCCGGTGACTCATACTTAGAAAACACTCTCCACGCAAGGTCAAGAGCTATAGCTCTTTCCCCAGCTGAAAGCTTCCTTACAGACACCTTTCTATTCATTTTCTCCATATTGATACCTCTCTTCTTTTCTTTTATTGCTTTAATTTTTCTAAACCGGTAACAAATCTATGATTTTGCGGCTTTTTGTTACCATCTTGCCTTCTTTTGTTGCTTTGATTTTTCTTAAACAGGTAACAAATCTGTGGTTTTGCGGCTTTTTGTTACCATCTTACATTCTTTTGTTGCTTTAATTTTTCTTAAACAGGTAATAAATCTTGGTTTTTTGCTACTTTTGTTACCAGCTTGTCTTCTTTTATTGCTTTGAATTTTCCTAAATCGGTAACACATCTTGATTTTTTGCAGCTTTTGTTACCTGACTGCAATTTGTTGCTTATTTCCAAGTTCCCAATCCTCTTTTGTCATCAGATTTACATATCCGTTTCTTTTCTCACGCATAAGCGGAACATCTACATTCTCTGATTTCCACTGAAATTTAAATCCGCATTTTTCCTGAACACGCTTTGACTTATTGTTTCCCTCATAATATGCGCACCATACCTTCGTCATGCCGCAATCAATAAAAGCATGTCTAAGTATTTCATCTACCGCTTCAGGCATAATACCCCTACCCCAAAACGGCTTTCCAAGCCAATAACCAAGCTCGCACTCATCATCTTTATCCGTCATATCCGTGCGTCCGTTTAGCTTTAATTCAATAGCACCGATAGCCTTTCCGTCTTCCTTCAGGCAGATTGCGTAAGCCTCTTTACCGTTAAAAACATTTTTTATCACATCAAGGCTTTCCTCAATGCTCTGATGTGCAGGCCATCCTGCAATCGGACCGACATCAGGATTACTTGCATATCTGTATAAATCTGCTGCGTCACTTTCTTCCCATCGACGCAAAATCAGTCTTTTGGTTTCAAGCTTCATATCATTATCTTCTTTTTAAACTAATCCTCATTTATCGATGTGAAAAATCCATAAACCTCACCATTATCATGCCAAGATAATACTAAACCTGACATACCATCCTTACTTAACCAGCTTTCCTGTTTTAAAACATGCTCATCCTTTGGTATTTCGCCATTTTCATCAAGATATACAACACGATAAGAATCATTTTCGTCAATCCATTTTTTTGCTGACTCCCACTCATATGGATCTTCGTCAAAGCTTATTCCCTCTATCCAATATATATCAGATTTTGGAACAGTATATTTAACTGTTTTATCTTTATTTTCCACTCCTATGTTTTGTTCTGCTTTTTTTGAAGAGTTTTTATTTGCATCATAGTTTATTTTATATTGAATTGCCATGACACCGATTGCCGCCAACAAACAAAATGTCAGACTTGCTATAATTACATTTTTTATACATATATTCTTCTTTTGGCTGCTAACACATTCGGTTTCGTCATCCTTTAAAAAATAATCTGTGCTCGTTTCAAAAATCTCTGATATTCTAATAAGATTATCTATGTCAGGCATTCCTCTGTCTGTTTCCCATTTAGCTATCGCTGCTCTCGAAACGCCTATTTTATCTGCAATCTGTTCCTGTGACAAGCCTGCTCTTTTCCTTTTTGATTTGAATTTCTCTCCAAATGTCATACCAAGCGCCTCCTCGTATAATATATTTTAGATACATCAAATGTACCTTGATAACTTAATAAATCTTTGTTCAATAGGCTTAGTAAAGCCCATGATATAATTGTTCC
>CACWQH010000031.1 GCA_902762955.1 uncultured Lachnospiraceae bacterium | reverse complement strand
ATCAGTCTTATTCATATACTTTTCGCTTTAGAAAACCTATAATAGCGTGAAGTCATATAAAAGCAGCAGTTCGGATACCCACTATTATGCGACAAACCGAAATTTAAAATAAAAAAAGGGATTTTGGAGTTTTAGGAGAATAATATAAATGTGGTGATTGTCGAAATATAAATTTGATGCATTTTTGCTGTGGTTTAAAGGGGTATTGTGAGGTGGTAGAATGCTTTTAAGGGAAGAATTTGAAAAAAGAGAGCATGATATATATAGGACATGTGCTTCCTTTAGTGATGAGAGCAAGGGAAGAGCTGTTGAGGAAGAAAAGTGTGACATACGTACTGACTTTCAAAGAGACAGGGACAGGATAATACATTCTAAGTCGTTTAGAAGGCTGAAGCATAAGACTCAGGTGTTTTTATCACCGGATGACCATTACAGAACCAGACTTACGCATACCTTGGAGGTTGCGCAGATTGCAAGAACGATAGCAAGAGCACTCAGGTTAAATGAGGATCTGACAGAGGCGATAGCGCTTGGGCATGATTTGGGACATACTCCATTTGGACATGCGGGCGAAAGGGCGCTTACAAGGTACGCAAAGGATTATATAAAGAGACCGTTTTTACATAATGAACAGAGTTTGAGGGTGGTTGAAAAGCTTGAAAAAGGCGGAAAAGGGCTTAATCTGACATGGGAGGTCAGAGATGGCATAGTTAATCATAAGACAAGCTGTAATCCTGATACTTTGGAAGGGCATATAGTAAGGATATCTGACAAGATTGCGTATGTTAATCATGATATAGATGACGGAATAAGAGCAAAGCTTCTTTCGGAGGATTCTCTTCCGAAGGAATGCACGGATATGCTCGGGCATACTACAAGAGACAGAATAAACAGCCTTATACATGCAACCGTTACATTTAGCATGGATAAGGAGATTATTGCAATGCCGGAGGATTATCAGCAGGCTTTTTCGGAGCTTAGGGCATTTATGTTCAAGGATTTATATACTAATCCTATTGCAAAGGGCGAAGAAACAAAAGCGGAAGCACTGATAGGTATGCTTTTTAATGAATATATGGAGCATACTGATAGGCTCCCTGAAGAATACAGGGGTTATATAAACACCGGCGAGGAGAAGGCAGTTGTGGTCTGCGATTATATAGCGGGAATGACTGATAATTATGCGGTAAATACTGCGAAGAAGCTCTTTTTGCCGAAGTCATGGCAAGGCATAGATTAAAATTTATATCGATATCGTGTTAGTGCTTAGATAAGGATTTTTGTCGATATCACGGCAGTGATTATACTGAGATTTTTATTGATATCGCGGTAGTACATAGATTGAGATTATCCGGCTGATATCGCGACAGGGTTTTGTATTAAGATTAGTGAGGTGGTTGTATGCCGTACTATTCAGATGATGTAATTGAAGAGATAAAAAGCAGAAATGATATTATAGATATTATAGGGCAAAATGTTTCATTTAAACATACAGGTAATTCTTATGTGGCATGCTGTCCGTTTCATCATGAAAAGACACCGTCCTTTCATGTGAGCAGGGACAAGCAGATGTATCATTGCTTTGGCTGTGGCGTCGGCGGAAATGTATATACATACGTAATGGAATATGAGAATTTCACATTTCCCGAAGCAATAAAATATCTGGCAGACAGATGCGGATACCAGCTTCCTGAACAGGATGTGTCCGCTGAGCAAAAGGCAAAGGACAATTATAAGAATTTGCTTAAGGAAATGAATAAATCCGCGGCGGCATATTTTCATTATCTTTTAATGAAAACCGAGCATGGAAAGACTGCCAGGGAGTATCTTAAAAACAGAGGATTTACAGAGGAAACAATCAATAATTTCGGTATGGGTTATGCTGACATATATCAAAATGACCTGTATCAGTACCTTAAGAAAAAGGGATATACAGATGAACAGCTCAAGGATTCCGGATTGGTAGAGATAAGCGAAAAGAAAGGTGCTGTCGATAAATTCTGGAACAGAGTTATGGTTCCTATACTTGATATAAACGGTAAGGTTATAGCATTTGGCGGCAGAGTTTTGGGAGATGCAAAGCCTAAATATCTGAACACCAAAGAAACTGCCGTGTTTGATAAAAGCCATAATCTTTTTGCAATGAATATTGCCAGACGTTCCAAAAAGAGAGGAATTATTATCTGTGAGGGCTATATGGATGTAATAGCCATGCATCAGGCAGGCTTTGATAATGCAGTTGCTTCGCTTGGAACGGCATTTACTCTCGGACATGCCAATATTATTAAAAGATATACTGAAGAGGTTTATCTGGCATATGACAGTGATGGAGCGGGAACAAACGCAACCCTTAAGGCGATTGGTATTTTAAGGGAGGTTGGGCTTACCACCAGAGTAATTGACATGAAACCTTACAAGGATCCGGATGAGTTTATAAAAAATCTGGGCAAAGAGGCTTATGAGGACAGGATAAAAAATGCAGTAACAGGTACAGTTTTTGAGATAGATACAATTGCAACAGGGTTCAATATCAAGGATCCTGAAGATAAAATTAAGTTTACCAAGGAAGTTGCAAAACGCCTTTCATATATTGATGAGCCGGTAGCGAGACACAGCTATATAGATGCAGTCGCAGAGAAATATAATCTGGACAAGGATGGTCTTAAGGCTATGGTCACCAAATATGGAACGTTGGCATTAAATAGCAGTGAGGAACGCTACGGTGTCCAAGCCTTTGCTGTAAATGAGGCAAACAGACAAAATGGTTCGGATTCTTCCAATGGAAGAAGCTCACCGGACAAAAATAATCCTCAAAGGCTTTTACTTACATGGATGACCAATGACGTAAGGTTATTTAAGCTGCTTGAGGGAATAATCAGTGAGGAGGATTTTTACGAGGAAGATATCCACAACGTAGCCTGTGAGTTGTATAAGCAATACAGGGAAAAAGGTACGGTTACTCCATCCAGCATACTTAATTATTATGAGGATGTGGATGACCAAAGGCACGTCGCTTCCATTATGCAGACGGAGCTTCCGTTTGAGATGGATGATGATGAAAAGGAAAAGGCACTTAATGATTTAATCAAAAAGGTAAAAATGAATTATATTGACTGGAAGCTTCCGCAGTGCACAGATGATGCGGAGCAGTTTCAGAAGCTTATTGTCTTAAAGGCAAAGGTTTCAAAGTTACATATTTCATACAATAATGGATAAAATAATATCACTGTAGGAGGATACAGATAATATGGCAGAGAAAAAGAAAAAAGTTAAGGAAACTGTAAATGAAGAGGTAGTTAACGAGACAAATCAGTCACAGGACAGTGACGAGGTAAAGGCTAAATTTGAAGCGAAGATGAATGAGCTTCTTGAAATGGCCAAGAAAAAGAAAAATGTTATAGAGGATACTGAAATAATCGATCATTTTAAGGATTGTAAAGAGATTGAACTCAATACTGAAAGAATGACTCTTATTTTCGAGTACCTTGAAGCACATAATGTAGACGTTTTAAATATTACTGCCGACGATGATGATGAAGAACCTGATGATTTGCTTTTGGCTGAAGAAGAGGAGAAGGCAGATTATGATGTAGAGCATCTTGATCTTTCTGTACCTGATGGTGTTAGTATTGAGGATCCGGTTAGGATGTATTTGAAAGAAATCGGAAATGTTCCGCTTCTTAGTGCAGAGGAAGAGATTGAGCTCGCACAAAAGATGGAAGAAGGGGGAGAGGAAGGTGAAGCAGCTAAGAAAAAGCTTGCAGAAGCCAATCTTCGTCTTGTAGTTAGTATTGCAAAAAGATATGTCGGAAGAGGTATGCTTTTCCTTGATTTAATTCAGGAAGGAAATCTCGGACTTATAAAGGCAGTAGAAAAGTTTGATTACAGAAAAGGATATAAGTTTTCTACGTACGCAACCTGGTGGATAAGACAGGCTATCACCAGAGCAATTGCCGATCAGGCAAGAACTATACGTATACCGGTTCATATGGTTGAAACCATAAATAAGCTTATAAGAGTATCAAGACAGCTGCTTCAGGAGCTTGGAAGAGAGCCGCTTCCGGAGGAGATAGCTGAGGAAATGGATATCCCTGTAGAAAGAGTAAGAGAGATTCTTAAGATTTCACAGGAGCCTGTTTCACTTGAAACTCCGATTGGTGAGGAGGAGGACAGCCACCTTGGAGACTTTATACAGGACGAAAATGTACCTGTACCGGCTGAGGCAGCTGCATTTACACTTCTTAAGGAACAGCTTGAAGAGGTTCTCGGAACCCTCACTGACAGAGAGCAGAAGGTGCTTAAGCTTAGATTTGGTCTTGATGACGGAAGAGCAAGAACTCTCGAAGAGGTTGGTAAGGAGTTCAACGTAACCAGAGAGCGTATAAGACAGATTGAAGCAAAGGCTTTACGTAAATTAAGACATCCAAGCAGAAGAAGAAAGCTTGAGGATTATCTCGACGAAAATAATTAATAGGTAAAAAGTATGGCAAATGTTAAATTATCATCCAGAATGCAGGCAATAGCAGATATGGCTGATGGCAGGGTCGCGGCAGATATAGGCTGCGACCATGCATTAGTTTCAATATATCTTGTAAAGGAAAAGGGCTTTGAAAAGGTTATTGCCATGGATGTGAGAAAAGGCCCTTTGGAAATTGCAAAGAAAAATATCAGTTTGTATGAGGTTGGAGATAAAATTGACATAAGGCTTTCCGATGGCTTTGACGGACTTGCTTTAAATGAGGCAGATACCGCAATTATAGCCGGTATGGGCGGTGAGCTTATGGTGGATATATTAAAGCGCGGAAAGATACATACTGATAATGATATAGCTTTAATACTTCAACCACAGACCGAGCCGGAAAAGGTAAGGAAGTATATCCTTGATATCGGTTATAAAATCACTGATGAGGTTATGCTTATCGATGAGGAAAAGTATTATGTGGTTATAAAGGCCGATAAATGTGATAATGCAGATAAGAAAAATATATCGGATAGATGTGAAGCGGCTGATGAGGATAATAAGCATTATAAGTCTGATGATAAACCATATAATTATAGTGAGCTTTTATACGGAAGGATTCTGATAGAAAAAAAGGATATCATTCTAAAAGAATATCTTGAAAAACAGCTTGATAAAAATAATAAGCTTATAATATCTTTAGAGGCTGCGGGAACGGAGCATGCGTTAAGAAAGATTCAGGAATTAAGACAGGAAGAACGTTATATAAAGGATGTTTTGAATAAGATAGCATAGATAACTGTGAAGATGTGCACTTTATATTGTAGAGGAGAAAATTATGCTTTGTAGTGAGATAGTAAGTATACTTGATAAGCAGTCCCCGCCGGAGTACGCTCTTGACTGGGACAATGTGGGACTTTTGGTCGGAAGAAAGAATAAGGAAGTTAAAAAGCTTCTTCTTGTAGTTGATGCTACAAGAGAGGTTTGTGAATATGCCGTTGAAAACGGCTTTGATATGATTGTATCTCATCACCCTATGATATTTAAAAGTGTGAAAAAGATAAATGACGGTTCGGTATTGGGTGAGAAGATATTATCTCTTGCAGAGGCAGGAGTATGCTACTATGCCATGCATACCAACTTTGATACCAAGGGCGGCATGGGTAAAGAGGCTGCAAAAATATTAGGACTTAAAAATATGGAGGTCCTTGAAGAGACCTTAAACGGAGAGGGAATAGGAGAGGTCGGTATAGCCGATAAGGTCTATTCCTTATATGAATATGCACAGCTTGTAAAAGAAAAATTTGATTTGAATAATGTGATGATTTATGGAAATAAGGAAGCTAAAATTGAGAAAATTGCCATCTGTCCGGGTTCGGGAAAGAGCGTAATAGGTGAAGCTGTTTCAAAAAATGCAGATTGCCTGATAACAGGAGATATAGGACATCACGACGGTATAGATGCTGTTGAGGCAGGACTTACAATTATAGATGCGTCGCATTATGGAATAGAAAAGATTTTTATGACATATATGTATAATTATCTGAAGGATTTTCTTACTGATGTCGATATGGAAATTCTTGATGTGGGTGTACCTTTTGAAGTTGTTTAGGGGGGATTATATGGATAAAATAACTATAAGTATGAGTGAAAAAAAATATACTGTTGATAAGGAAAATTCCATTAAGGACTTTATCGATGAGTTTGTCAAAGATGATGCTCACGAGTTTTTGCTTGCGATGAAGGATGGCAAGCTCACGGAGCTTAGCAGGAAGATAAAAAGAAACTGCCATATAGAGCTAATTACCAGAGGCTCGGTTATGGGTTATGATACATACAGAAGAAGTCTTACACTTCTTATGGTTAAGGCATTTGCGGATATACTTGAGACTAAAAAAGACTATGCGGTAAATGTGCTTTATTCTATGGGAACAGGATACTACTGCAAGCTTATTAACAGACTTGATGATAATAAGGCTGTAAAGCCGGATGATGAATTAATCAATAAGGTTAAGGCCAGAATGAAAGAGCTTGTAGAGCAGGATATAAAGATCTACAAGATGTCTATAAGTGTTGAGGATGCGATTACAAGATTTGAAAAACAGGGAAGATTTGATAAAGCCAATCTTTTCAAATACAGACGTGCCTCAAAGGTAAATATCTACAATCTTGACGGATATGAGGATTATTTTTACGGATACATGGTTTATTCTACCGGATATCTTTCTTGCTTTGATTTATTTGCCTATGATGAGGGCTTTGTGCTTATGGCACCAGATAAAAAGGACTATAGTGCCATACCGGAATTTAAACCGCAGAAAAAACTTTTTGATGTTCTTAAGACCTCTGATGAATGGGGAAGGATGTTAAATGTCAATACTGTAGGTGAGCTTAATAATGCAATTACAACCGGTGATATAAAAGAGCTTATGCTGGCACAGGAGGCTCTTCAGGAAAAGCAGATTGCGGATATCGCCGAGATGATAAAAAATGATGGAAGAAAGATTGTACTTATAGCCGGACCAAGCTCGTCCGGTAAGACAACATTTTCGCATAGGTTAAGCGTGCAGCTTCGTGCTCACGGCTTAAGACCGTATCCGCTTGAGCTTGATAACTATTTTGTAAACAGAGATGAAACTCCAAGGGATGAAAACGGAAACTATGATTTCGAATGTATAGAAGCGATGGATTTAAATCTCTTCAATTCAGATATGAAGAAGCTTATAAACGGTGAAGAGATTGAAATACCTACCTTTAATTTTACTATCGGACAAAAGGAATATAAGGGCAAGAAATTAAAGCTTAACAAAGGAGATGTTTTGGTTGCGGAGGGTATACATGCACTTAATCCTCTTATGACCAAAGAACTTCCGGATGAAAGTAAATTTAAGATTTACATTAGTGCACTAACTCAGATTAATATAGATGAGCATAACAGAATTCCTACTACTGACGGACGTCTTATAAGACGAATTGTGCGTGATGCAAGGACTAGGGGCAATGACGCACAAAGAACCATATCCATGTGGCCGTCGGTAAGACGTGGTGAGGAAAAATACATTTTCCCATTTCAGGAGGAGGCAGATGTTATGTTTAACTCTGCACTTATTCATGAGCTTAGTGTGATAAAACAATATGCTGAACCGCTTTTATTTGCTGTACCGAGAGACAGCTTTGAGTATTACGAGGCAAAGAGGCTTTTAAAGTTCCTTGATTACTTCGTAGGACTTGAGGTGACCAACATACCTAAGAACTCCATTATACGAGAGTTTGTAGGTGGAGGCTGCTTTGGTGTATAGCTAAAAAACTGAAAGGATGACATGTGCTATGTGTGGAATTTGTGGTTTTACAGGGGAGAAAAACGACAGTTACAAAGATGTACTTACTAACATGATGAATAAGATTATTCACAGGGGACCTGATTCGGAGGGCCAATATATAGATGACGGCATCTATCTTGGCTTTAGAAGACTCAGTATTATTGATCTTGACAACGGTTCCCAGCCTATGTCCAATCAATCGAAGGATGTGACGGTTGTATTTAACGGGGAGATATACAACTATAAGGAGCTTCGAAAGGAACTGATGGAAAAGGGCTACGAGTTTCAGAACAATTCCGATACCGAGACTTTGATACATGGATATGAGGAATACGGAACAGACCTCGTCAATCATTTAAGAGGTATGTTTGCGTTTGTAATATGGGATAAAAAGAAAAAGCTTGCATTTGGAGCAAGAGATCATTTTGGAATCAAGCCGTTTTATTATGGGCTTATCAATGATAATCTTGTTTTTGGTTCCGAGATAAAGAGCATACTTGAATATCCGGATTATAAGAAGGAGGTAAACCTTGAAGCACTTCAGGCTTATCTTACATTCCAGTATTCGGTTTTGCCGGAGACATTTTTTAAGGGAATCTACAAGCTTATGCCGGGACATTATATGGTATTTAAGGATGGCAAATTGGAGATAACAAGATATTTCGAGCCGACCTTTGAACCGGAAAAAGGACTTACCAAGGACGAGTGGGTTAAGCGTATAGATGAGGCGACAAAGGACTCTGTTGACTATCACATGATAAGTGATGTCGAGGTTGCATCACTTTTATCAAGCGGAGTTGATTCGAGCTATCTCGTGGCACGCTACAGCGGAACCAAAACCTTTACAGTCGGTTTTGAAAATGACGGATACGCCGAGATAGATTATGCAAAGAAATTATCTAAAAAGCTTAAGCTTGAAAATTATGATAAGACAATTACTTCGGACGAGTACTGGGAGGTTCTGCCTAAGGTTCAGTATCATATGGACGAGCCTTTAGCCGATGCTTCCTGTATCGCACTTTACTTTGTAGACAGAGAAGCCGCAAAGCAGGTCAAGGTTGTTCTTTCGGGCGAGGGCGCAGATGAGTTTTTTGGTGGATATAACATCTACCATGAACCGTTTTCTTTGAGAGCTTTTAAGAAGATTCCGACACCTGTGAAAAAGGTTATGAAGGGCATAGCAAAAATCGGACCAAATGTAAAGGGTAAGAATTTTATCATCAGAGGCTGTACACCGCTTCGTGAACGCTTCGTTGGAAATGCATTTAGATTTAATGAAAAAGAAGCTTCTAAAATAATGAAGCTTCCGAAGGGAATGTCAAAGAAATATATTCAGGATATAACAGGAGCTTTTTATGATAAGGCTGAGGCAGCAGATTATGATGATGTTACCAAGATGCAGTATATAGATATGAACTTCTGGCTTATAGGTGACATACTGCTTAAAGCCGATAAAATGAGTATGGCACATTCGCTCGAATCAAGAGTACCGTTTCTTGATAAGGAGCTTTTTGAAACTGCAAGAAGAATTCCTACTGAATTTAAGATACATGATAAAACTACAAAGTATGCATTTAGAGAGTGTGCCAATAAATATCTTCCTAAAGAAGTAGCGTCCAAGAAAAAGCTTGGCTTCCCTGTACCGATAGCAAAATGGCTTAGACAGGATGATTGTTATGCCAAGCTTAAAGAAGCATTTACAAGTGAGGCAGCAGAACGATTCTTCTATACGGACAAGCTTGTTGCCATGCTTGACAGACACAAATCCGGTAAGCAGGATATGAGTAAAAAAATCTGGACAGTATATATGTTTTTAATCTGGTATGATATCTATTTTAACGATAAGATACCTGCTTAAAAAATTCGAGTTAGTAGCAAACAAACTACTAACTCGAATTTTCTTTTTATGGATATAAAACAAAAAAAGTTTAGTGACAGATTGATATATATGATGTATAATATTAAGTAGTTAAAATGTGCGTGATTTACAATTTAATATATATAGCTGAAGCATAGTTGGGGGACTATTCTGTAATAACAGCTTATTTTACTATAACTGGTTGAACGTGATATATAGGCGAAAGGAGGAGGGCCTATGAGTGAAGGTAGTAAGATAACTCTTTTGCAGATGCAGAAGTATTTTGAAGGACAGATGAGAAAAATCCGTATAATAAGTGATTTGGAGCTTAGCGAGAATGACTATAGGAGTTTAGGGGCAAAGCTTAAAGCACTTAGATTTTTTACCGGAAGTGAAAGCGATATAGAAGATTATATGCTTTCCATAGTTGTCTATTGTACATATACTCTGATCTACGGAGATGAGACGGATAATTTTGATGATATAATGTGGATGATTTTAGACAACAGCCAGTACAAGGAACGTATGCACCTTGAGATGTATCGTGATGTGTTCTTCTCTTACGGATTGGATACATTTAGTGACTATATGCATGATTCGGTTGATCTTAAGCTTCAATGTCAGATGCTTACCGCAAGGCATGCGGGAATTCCTAATTCAGAGAAGTTTGAAGTATTTGAGATGATAAGTGACAATCTGGATTGTGAGGATATCTTTGAAAGATATTATGATATGTATTACACGCTTCCGAGCAGGAGTAAGTTTATCATAGGTCTTTTTGAAGATGATATGCATGAAGTTATACTGGTTAGTATGAGAGATTTAATCAGAGATGTTATGGATGGTATAGTACATCGTGATGAGCTCATAGCAAAGTATCCGAGACTTTCCATAAGTATTATAGATCATTGTATTATGTGGAATGACATAAACAGACATAATATAAGATTCGGACTTGTTGGACGTGGAGTTATTTAAATAAAGTGTAAGCCAGACTATAAGCCGGGTTATGTCGAGAGTGATTATCTATCTAGACCTTATGTTGCCATAAGGCTCAAGCGGTCTACCTAAAGACACGACGGGCAGCCGTATAGTCTTATGTTTGACCTTGCTTCGGATGGGGTTTACAGAGCCTGTTCCGTTACCGGTCCAGCGGTGAGCTCTTACCTCGCCTTTCCACCCTTACCGATTAAATCGGCGGTTTATTTCTGTTGCACTGGCCTGGGAGTTACCTCCACCGGACGTTATCCGGCATCCTGCCCTATGAAGCCCGGACTTTCCTCACCTGCATATATGCAGCCGCAACCACTCATCTGACTTACACCTAAGATAGATTAGCATAGATTTTATTATATTTCAAGTTAATAAAATGTATATAAAATTTTGTTTGTCAGATGAATAGTGGGATATATAATTTAATAATAAATAATGATTTTATAAGACGTATTATAGTCTTAAAAAAATAAAAGATATGAGAAGGAGAATTTAATAATATGGACGCAGTAGAATGCATAAAGACAAGAAGAAGTATCAGAGCTTATAAGGACGAGCCTGTAAGCAGAGAAACAATTAAGGAAATAATCGACGTGGCACGTATGGCGCCTACATGGAAGAATTCTCAGACTATTCGTTATATTGTGGTTGAGGATAAGGCACTTTTGGAAAAGATAGCAAGCGAGGCTACACTGGGATTTGAACATAACAACGGAATAATCAGCAAATGTGACAAGCTTGTAATAATCGCACAGATTAATAAAAGATGTGGTTATGAGAGAGACGGAAGCTTTAGCACCAGCAAGGGAGCTGGCTGGGAGATGTTTGATGCAGGAATTGCAGCACAGACATTTTGCCTTGCAGCTCATGAAAAGGGTGTCGGAAGCTGTATCCTGGGTATATTTGACGATGCAAAGGTAGCAGAGATAATCGGACTCGAAGAGGGCAAGACAGTGGCAGCGTTAATTCCGATAGGATATCCGGAGGCAGAGGTTGCTCCAACACCAAGGAAAGAGGTTGACGATTTACTTAGTTTTAAATAGGATAATACTACGGTAATATGACGATAAAAAACACACCACTATAAAGGTGCTAAGCATAGCGTTAAGCGTCAGCGTGCTATGCGTGTACCTATTATAGTGGTGTGTTTTTTATTTGTTAATGGTTGTTGACATATGAGGTGGATTGTGGCATAATTGATATGTTGCTGCTTTAGTGCGTTAAAGCGTAACGCAATAACGTAATAATAAATTATTTTTATAATTTATGTATTTTAAAGTGACAATAAGATTTGCACAATTTATAAGAGAGGTAAAAACAATGGTAACAAAGGTACTTATGCTTGTATTATTTTTCGGTGTTATGATAGGAGTCGGATTATACTGCAGAAAGCATGCAACAGATGTAAGCGGTTTCGTATTAGGTGGAAGAAATGTAGGCCCATGGCTTACCGCATTTGCTTACGGAACCTCATATTTTTCAGCGGTTATATTTGTAGGATATGCCGGACAGTTCGGATGGAAGTTTGGTCTTGCATCAACCTGGATAGGACTTGGAAATGCGATTATCGGTTCGCTTCTTGCATGGGCTATCCTCGGTAGAAGAACAAGAATCATGACACAGCATTTGCACAGTGCTACAATGCCGGACTTCTTCGGTACGAGATTTGACTCAAAGGGACTTAAGATATTTGCATCACTTATAGTATTTATCTTCCTTATCCCATATACTGCTTCCCTTTACAACGGTCTTTCAAGACTTTTCGGTATGGCATTTAATATCGACTATACCGTTTGTATAGTTGCTATGGCAATCCTTACGGGAGTATATGTTATCGTTGGTGGATATATGGCTACTGCCATAAATGATTTTATACAGGGTATTATAATGCTTGTCGGTATAGTTGCGGTTATAGCAGCAGTACTTAATTCACATGGCGGATTTATGGCATCCTTAAATGAGCTTGCAAATGTTACTGACCCTGCTGTATCGGAGACACCGGGTGTATTTAACTCATTTTTCGGACCGGATCCTTTTGGACTTTTATGTGTAGTAATTCTTACTTCGCTCGGTACCTGGGGACTTCCACAGATGGTTCAGAAGTTCTATGCAATTAAGAGTGAGAAGTCAGTTCAGACAGGAACAGTTATATCAACTATATTTGCGCTTATCGTAGCCGGTGGATGTTATTTCCTCGGCGGCTTTGGTAGAATAAGCGGAGTTGATGTGGCAGGCAAGGGCTTTGATGCAATTATTCCGGGAATGATTGAGAAGCTTTCACCATTCCTTATATCAGTAGTTGTAATCCTTGTACTTTCGGCTTCCATGTCTACACTTTCATCACTTGTACTTACTTCAAGCTCAACACTTACGCTTGATCTTATCAAGGATACAATTATCAAGAAGCCAAAGGAAAAAACTATGGTTCTTATCATGAGAATTTTCATAGTTATATTTATAGCAATTTCAGCGATTATAGCTGTTATTCAGTATAAGAATAATGTTACATTTATCGCACAGCTCATGGGTGTATCATGGGGAGCTCTTGCAGGAGCATTCCTTGCACCGTTTATCTACAGCCTTTACTGGAAGGGTGTTACCAAGCTTGCAGTCGTAGTAAACTTCATCTTCGGTGCCGGTATTATGACCGCCAACTTATTCTGGCGTCCAAGCTTCCCTGAAGTTTTACAGTCACCTATTAACTGCGGTGCTTTTGCAATGCTTGCAGGTCTTGTAATCGTACCTGTTATAAGCGTAATCACTCCAAAGCTTAAGAAGGAAAAGGTTGAGGATGTATTTTCATGTTATATAAAGGATGAAATTCCTACCGACAAATAGATGCTGACAAAATCTATAACAGATGGTCGGTTGTATATGATGGTATAAAAAAGTGAGTACCAAAATAGTTACTCGCAAAGCACGCTGACGCTTAACGCTTTGCTTAGCAACTTTTCGGTACTCACTTTCTATACACATATACAACCGATACGTTTCGCGTATTTGTGTTTGAGGATATGGATTTCTATTTATTGAATTGGTGTATTGATATAATTTCCTATAAGAGTGTGGTTTGGACATGAACTTATAGGTAAAAAAGAGAGAGAACAAGTAGATGGATTTGTAATTTACCTATAAAAGAGCAGATTATAGGATGTCTTACAGGTAAAAAAAAAATATTACAAGCGGTCGAAGTTTGTGATTTACCTATAAGGTTGCAGATTACAAGTGGTCTTATAGGTAAAAATATTAGACGATAAGTAGTTTGACTTTGGAAATTACCTATAAGAGTACAGTTTGTCATATATCTTATAGGTAAAATCATCAAACTACAAGCATATGAGTCTTGGAAATTACCTATAAAATTATCAAATTGATATGGTTTATAGGTAATAATATGATGACTTGAAACTGATCAACTAATTTAAATAAAAAGTGTGCCAAAATGGCACACTTTTTATTTTTATTGCATGCAACAATACTAATATGTATTATGGATAATTAATAATTGGATATACTATGTGCTGTTTTAAAATAGATAATATCATATCATTAGATTAATAATTATAAATTGTAAAAATGTAAACTAAATATTTAAACCTTAATAGTCACGCTTGTTCCACCGCTTTCATTAGCTTCAATTAATAGCATCCCTTTGCACATTAATTCAAGACTTTCTTTTATATTGGCAAGAGCGATATGCGGTTCGTTGTTTTCATCACCTGTAAAGCCGGGACCGTTATCGGAGACTTCAATCTCACTGCCGTTTTCAGTTTCTCTTGTGCGGATTAGTATGTGGAGCGGTTCAAGCTCGGGATCTATACCGTGCTTAACTGCATTTTCCACTATAGGTTGAAGCGTAAGAGGTGGTATGCGGAAATTAGTATGAGGATTATCATACTCTACAAAAAGCTTGTCCTCAAAGCGTACGCTTTCAACTGCAAGATATGCTTTTGTATGCTCTAATTCTTCTGTAAACGAAATAGTGTTATCCTTTGCTATCGCAGTAAAATTTTTCCTTAAGTAAGTATTGAAATTAAGTATAAGCTCCTGAGCCTTTTCAGGATTTTGTTCGCAAAGATAGTATATGCTTGTTAAGGTGTTATATACAAAGTGGGGGCGCATTTCCAAAACACTTATGCCGGCACGCTGCTTTGCATTTTCTTCCTTTTGTAAGATATACTGGTCTATCTGGTCGGATAAAATAAAAAGAAACATAAATATTGATGCAATCGAAGTACCGATAACCGCAAGCAAAAGACCATATGAAAACATTTGTATGAGCATGCAGACGGAAGGGATGGTCAGGTAGATGATAAATGCTATAAATTCTTTTTTAGAGATATTCTTTCGTTTATAGATAAGTACAATATAATTATATATTGAAAGAAGTATAAGAGGCACAAGCAGTACAGGATAAAGCGGTCCTCTCCGATACACATTATCATCAGTTATATAGTAAATTCCCTTTGTAAATTGAGTGATAATCAGAGTTGCAAAATAAATATTCCAGATAAACCATGATATATAAATTATTATGTTTTTTGTAGGGGTATTTTTGCGGTATAAAGAATGTAAACGGTCAAAAATTGCATACAAATAGAAGAAAAAAAGGATTCTCCGAATATTGCCAGTTTTGAAAATAAAGAATATTTTTCTCCTAAAAAATCAAGTGATATCTGTGAAATAAGGTCGGAAGCTATATATAAAAATAAAAATGAAAAAAATACAGTAAATTTTTTTTTTTTGAAAGCCTGAAATATACGGCGAAATAATTACCAAAGATAATCCCAAAACTGCAACCACAAGTCCGCCTACGGCTATGGCAAAGTTTGTTAAATCAATCCAGTTATTCATTAGTGCCTCCCCATTCAACAGGAAATCTAAGTCTTGTGAGCTGTTTTTCAACATCTTTTTTGGAAAGCGGCTTCATCAAAAAGCCGCAGGCTCCGGTATCCCAGGCATTGAAGGAATACTCCATATATGAAGTAAGAAAAACAACATTGGTACGTGGATTTATTTCAAGAAGCTTGCGACACAAATCGAGTCCGTTCATTTTTCCCATCTCTATATCTAAAAAGCGAGGGCTATACGATTACTTTCAGCAAATTTTATCGCAGAAGATGGTTTGATAAAGCCTGTTATAGAGGCTGTCGGCAAAACTTTTTCGAGGATAGGAAGACCACCCGTAAGTATGATACGTTCATCATCAACCAGGATAACATTTTTGGTATCCTCCGATTCATCTATGCTGTTAAGCAATGTGGTTAAGTCTACGTTAAGGCATAAAGCAAGCCGTGGCAATAAAAGAGCATCCGGTGTACGCTGCCCGTTTTCCCATCTTGCAACCGTAGAACGGTCAACAAATAACCGCTCTGCTAATTGCTGTTGAGACAAATTGTTTTGCTGCCTTAAGTTTATTATTATTTCTCCAAATGAATTGCCCACGTTATCTCTCCTGTCAGTAATGCTTATATATTATGATTATTTTGTAAATGTCTCCATCTTTGCTGATTCTATGTTCATTGTACCATAACTTTACTTGAAACTAGAAGAAAAATATTAAATGTGACAATTTGGCACACTTTTTTTGATTAAATTATAGTATAATAAAGGATAATAATGACATTTTAGGTACGATGGTTATATATAAAAAATACTTAGGAGGAGAACAAAAATGAAACACGTTAACATTGGAAAGAAAACCATAAGCTTGCTTTTGACCTTGGTTATGATACTTTCTATTATTTCTGTTACAGCGACGAAAGTGAAGGCAGATGCCACGGAAGCAGGTAGCAGTTGGACAGTTAATTCAGATGGCACACTTAGTATATCTGATACTGCTGCAACTAAAGCTGTGGGAAGTTTAACTCAGGGTAATATGATTCTGATTGGTACAAAAGGAGGAGCAATTATTGAAGGTAGTCTTCCAAGCGGTACGGGTATTGTTACCAAGATTAGTAATGATAAAAATGCGGCAATGATTCGTTTTACTGCGGCGAAATCTAAAGATGAAATTATAGCAACAATAAAAGCAGTAAGATATACCGAATTAACAACACAAGTACATATTGATGTAACTTTTGGTGAAACTTCTACTACAATGGAAGATGTAAATAATTTTGGAGTACTTAATGCAGACGGAGAAGCACACGTTTATAAGTTGATAGATCATGAAAGTAAAATCAGTTGGATACAGGCTTTTAATGATACTGTGAATGGTGCGGATACGTTGGGCGGATTAAAAGGATATCTTGCTACTGTCACAACAAGAGATGAAGCTGAATTGGTTAGAGGATTTTACAATTCAAGTGATGGAGGAACATGGATAGCAGGAACTTCTCTTAGATACAGTACAAATTCTGATTCTGATTATTCTTCAGCCGGTCAAGTAACACCGAGTAACTATAGTGGAATTTCAAACGATGCCTCGGTATCCGGACAAAAAATAACTGCAACGAGCGGTGCATATTATTGTCCTTTTGGTAGTTCTTCAGTATCAAATAGTTCATATTATAATTATTATTATTGGGCATGTGGTCCTGAACAGGGACAAACGGTTTCCAAAGAACTTTGGGCCAGTGGTGAACCTAATAATTCAGATGGTAACAGACAAGGAGAGACATGTATTGTTTCACCATGGGGTGGAAATGCAGCATTTAATGATTTTTCTCCATTTAATAATGTTAGCAAATACTTCCTTGAATTCAGTGCATATGCTGGCGGCTTGGCTGGTGATGGCGCAGCTTATAACTCTATTACTATATATAAAGTAACCTTAGACGGAAACGGTGCTACAGGAAGCATAGCACCGATGGAAAAGTTTAAGGGCGAGTCTCTTGCAATCAGAACAGATTATACAGGACTTACCGTACCTGCTGACAACACCTGGTTTGCAGGTTGGTATGCAACCCGTCCGGAAACAGATTATGATAGAGTTGTTACATATTCAACTGATGCACCTACCACATTATATGCACATTGGTCACAGTTTGGTTATACTTCCCAATATGATCCTGTTGAAAAAAACGGACTTGTATATGACGGAACATCAAAGCTTTTAATTGACACAACCGGTGGACACGGTGTATGGAGAGTTAATTCTCCTACAGATGGAAGCACAAACAGCTTTACATATTGGTACAGCAAAAATGAAGGAAGCGGATATGAAGAAGGTTCAATTTATGATTCTTCAAAAACAGGCAATGTAGGTTATATTGCCGGTCTGAAAACTGATTGCACACCATTATATGAGACTAATGCGGGAACATATAATATATATTGGAACTGGAACCATGAGGCCGGAAGTGCGAAAAAAGGATATGTTACTGTAACTATTGAACCAAAATCAATAACTGATGATTCAATTTCAGTTACTTCGGCTCCGGAAAATGGAAAATTTACATATAATGGAGAAGCTCAGGCTCCTACCATTACGATAAAGGATGGAGCAATCGGTACAGGAACAGTTTTAGTATCCGGAACCGATTATGAGATTAAATACGAAGGTGTTGATCCGACAATTTATGAATCCGGCACGACCGCACCAACAAATGTAGGTACATATAAGGCAATTATAACCGGTAAAGGAAATTATAAAGACTCATTAGAGATAGCTTTTACAATTGAAAAAGCAGAAGTAGTTGCACCTACAATAACCGAAAAACACTATACAGGTGAAAATCTGACTGCTGATGTGGAAGAAAGTGAACTTTACAATATCACAGAAAATGAAGGCGGAATAGAGGTTGGTAACTATGATGTAATACTTACACTTAAAGACACGGATAATTATAAATGGATCGACAGTGATGAGGCTGACAATACATTGGTATTTAAGATAGTTCCTGAAGGAACCAATATCGTAACTGTAAATCTTGAAGACTGGACATATGGCGAAACAGCTAACAAACCAACATCTACAGCTACATTTGGCAATGATACTGTAGTTTTCAGCTATTCATCATCATTAAATGGAGTATACACCTCTGAAATGCCAAAGGATGCCGGTGTATGGTACATAAAGGCCAATATTGACGCTACTGAAAACTACGGAGCAGGAGAGGCTATTAATCATTTTGAGATAAAAGAGGCAAATTCCGTAGCATCAAAGGTAACAGCCAATAACAGAACTTATGATAAAACTAAAAAACCACTTGTAAGTGTTGATAATTCATCACTTTTTGGTGGAAAAATGTATTATGCTCTTGGTAAGGATGCAACCAATGCACCGGATGTTTCATCTTATACAACATCTGTTCCGGAAGCAACAGATGTAGGAACATACTATGTATGGTATAAGTTGATCGGAGATGAAAACTATAAGGATATAGCAGCAACGAGTGTTACAGTTACGATTGAAAAAATACAAACATCCGTAAATACCGAAGTAAAGAAATCCGAGGGTGCTCCTGATATAAAAGTAGGTAATTTAAGTGATGAGCTTGCTATAAAGCTTTTAACTGATGAAGAAAAGGATGAATTTGAAAGCGGAGTTCCTGTTAATGTATATCTTACGATAGATGCGGTGGATAGAAGTAAAGTACCTGCTGTAGATCTTGCAGTTGTTGATAAGATAATATCAGACGATGGTTATACATATGGTCAGTGCTTAGATTTGTCACTTTGGAAAAAGGTTGGAGACAATGAAGCAGTACAGATTCATGATACAAATGGTAATCCTATTACGATGCAAATAACCGTTCCTGATTTGCTTAGAAATGTACCTGATGGATATAAACGTACTTTCAGAATTGTTCGTGTACATGAGGGTGTATCAACTGTATTGGCAGAGGGAGAAGGTCCAACCTTTGATATTAGCTCGGATAAGTTTTCATCATACTTTATCATTTATAAAGATGAGAAAGTTCCGGAAAAAGGAAATAAGATATCTACAGGTGATAAGATGCATATTGGTATCGTAGTTATGGTAATGATAGACAGTATTATGGCTGCATTTTATCTTACATTAAGAAGAAAAATGAAAATGTAACACGTAGTGTGAGCCTTGTCACAAGATAATATTTAAAAATATTCAAGCCGGTCAAAAATTTTAACACTAAAGGTTAAAATTTTTGACTGGTTTATTTTTTTTTATTGTGATATATAAGGATAGAAATAGAACAATTGAAAAAAATCCTAAATGAAAAATAAGATTTCTAAAAAGGAGAGGAGAAAAATAAAGTGTGTAAGTTATTGTTAATTAAACTTACGCACTTTGTTTTTTGGTAAGATACGATAATTTAAAAGATAAAAGCGATATGCATAGATTGTTTATAATGTGGAATTAATGCGCTTAATCTTGCGCTTTATTAATTTATGGGAATAACAAAAAAATACTTCAAAATATCGCATTTTTGAGGTATAATATCTTTTTAGTGTGATATAGTAAAAAAATCACTGGAAACACAAGACAGATTGGAGGAATTTTCTTTGAGTAAGAAACAGATTATGCTTGGTAATCAGGCTATTGCACGTGGTGCATATGAAGCGGGGGTCACTGTTTCTTCCGCATATCCGGGAACACCAAGTACAGAGATTAGTGAAAATATCGCAAAGTATGATGAGGTCTATGCAGAATGGGCGCCAAATGAAAAGGTTGCGATGGAGGTTGTTATAGGAGCTTCCATGGCGGGTGCACGTTCCCTTTGCTCCATGAAGATGGTTGGAGTAAATGTTGCTGCCGATCCGTTGTACTCATGCTCTTATATAGGAGTTAAGGGAGGAATTGTACTTGTTGCGGCAGACGACCCGGGTATATACAGCTCCCAGAACGAGCAGGATTCACGTATGGTTGCAAGAGCAGCTATGGTTCCTGTGCTTGAGCCTTCTGACAGCGAGGAGGCAAGAGTATTTACAAAGCTTGCATTTGAGTATTCGGAAAAATATGATACACCGATTATGCTTAGAACAACTACCAGATTATCCCATTCACAGGGTATGGTAAATCTTGAGGAAAGAGTTGAGCATGAGAGCACTCCTTACGAAAGAAATATGCGTAAGAATGTTATGATGCCTGCCTGCGCTATAGAAAGACATAAGTTCGTTGAAAAGCGCCTTAAGGATATGGCAGAGGATGCCAACACATTGCCTGTAAATAAGGTAGAATACAAGGATACCAAAATCGGAGTTATATCAAGCGGTATTCCATATCAGTATGTTAAGGAAGTACTTCCGGATGCATCTGTTCTTAAGCTTGGACTCGTCAATCCGCTTCCTAAGAAGCTTATCGAAGAATTTGCTTCCAAGGTAGATACACTTTATATAGTTGAGGAGCTTGAGCCTGTTATAGAGGAGCAGGTTAAGTCCTGGGGTATCAAATGTATCGGCAAGGAAATATTTACCGTTCAGGGCGAGTACAGTGCCAATATGTTAAGAAGGGCAATCTTAGGCGAGGAGCTTGATATAAGCGAGCCTGCCGAGGCTCCGAACAGACCTCCTATTCTTTGTCCGGGATGTCCGCACAGAGCTACATTTTCGGTTCTTAAGAAGCTTAGAATTCATGCTGCCGGTGATATAGGATGTTATACCCTTGGTGCGGTTGCACCGTTAAATGTAATAGATACCACGGTTTGTATGGGAGCAAGTATATCCATGCTTCATGGTATGGAGAAGGCAAAGGGTAAGGAGTTCATAAAGGACTGGGTTGCTGTTATCGGTGATTCAACCTTCCTTCACACAGGTGTCAATTCACTTATGAACATGGTTTACAACAAGTCAACCGGAACAGTTATCATACTTGATAATTCTACAACCGGTATGACAGGCCATCAGGATCATGCAGCAACAGGTAAGACTCTTAAGGGCGAGCCTACCTATGCCATAGATATCTATAATCTCTGTAAGGCTATGGGAATTGAGCATGTATATGAGGTCGATGCATTTGACGTAAAGAAGCTTGAGGAGATAGTTAAGACAGAAGTTGCAAGAGACGCAGTTTCGGTTATTATCGCAAAGTCACCTTGTGCACTTCTTAAGGAATACGTTCCAAAGGGTAAATGTGTAGTTGACGATGAAAAGTGCAGACGCTGCGGAGCTTGTCTTGTACCGGGATGTCCTGCAATTACCAAGAAGGACGGACATATCATAATAGATGAAACCATGTGTAACGGATGCGGACTCTGTCAGAGTAAATGTCCGTTTGAAGCGATATCTTTAGTAAAGGCGGGTGAGTAATATGGCTGAAAAGACAGTAAATGTAATGATAGTTGGTGTAGGCGGACAGGGTACACTTCTTGCAAGCCGTATACTCGGTAACCTTACAACAGCCAGCGGATATGATGTTAAAATCTCCGAGGTGCACGGTATGGCACAGAGAGGAGGAAGTGTTGTAACCTATGTAAGATACGGACATGATGTAGCGGAGCCTATAGTTGAGGAAGGACAGGCAGATGTGCTTATAGCCTTTGAGAGACTTGAGGCTTTAAGATATGCTCACTTCTTAAAGAAGGACGGTCATATAATCGTAAATGACCAGCGTATCGATCCTATGACGGTTGTTACAGGTGCATGTGAGTATCCGGAAAATATTATTGAGGAGCTTTCTAAAAAATATGATGTAACATCTCTTGACGCTATGGCAGAGGCTGAAAAGCTTGGCAATACAAGAGTATTTAACACAATAATTCTCGGTGTGGTTGCAACCAAGATGGAATTTGAAAAAGAGGTCTGGGTAGAGACTATTAAAAATGTAGTTCCGCCTAAGACGGTTGATATCAATGTTAAGGCCTTTGAAGTGGGATATAGTTTATAAAAAATAGGAGGGTAGTAAGGTGCCGATTACAGAATACTTAGAGAGAAACGCAAGAGACTATGCCGACGAGGTATGTCTTGTTGAGATTAATCCTGATATACAGGAAAAAAGAAGAATAACATGGAGAGATTATGAGCTTATCGAAGCCAATCCATTTTGCCATTATAGACGTGAGATAACCTGGCATGTATTTAATGAGAAGGCAAACAGATTTGCAAATCTTCTTTTATCGAGAGGTATAAAGAAGGGAGATAAGGTTGGAATTCTTCTTATGAACTGCCTCGAGTGGCTACCGATATATTTCGGAATTTTAAAAACCGGCGCACTTGCTGTACCACTTAATTTCAGATATGATTCTGAGGAGATAAAATATTGTCTTAATCTTGCAGATGTAGACATTCTCGTATTCGGACCTGAATTTATAGGTCGTATAGAAGAGATAGCTGATGAGATAGAAAAGAACAGATTGTTATTCTATGTAGGTGAGAACTGCCCTACCTTTGCGGAGGACTATACAACCCTTGCTGCTAACTGTTCAAGCAAGAGTCCTGATATAAAGCTTACAGATGATGACGATGCAGCGATATATTTCTCATCTGGTACAACAGGTTTTCCAAAGGCTATACTTCATGCGCATCGATCACTTATGCATTCGGCAACGGTTGAGCAGAAGCATCATGGACAGACTCATGATGATGTGTTCCTTTGCATACCTCCGCTTTATCATACCGGAGCTAAGATGCATTGGTTCGGAAGTCTTATCTCAGGAAGCAAGGCTGTACTTCTTAAGGGTGTTACACCTAAGACTATATTTGATACGATTTCAAATGAAGGCTGTACCATAGTCTGGCTTTTGGTGCCTTGGGCACAGGATATACTTCTTGCTCTTGAAAAGGGCGAGCTTAAGATAGAGGATTATAAGCTTGACCAGTGGAGACTTATGCACATAGGTGCACAGCCTGTACCACAGAGCTTGATTAAGAAATGGAAGGAAATCTTCCCACACCATGATTATGATACAAACTACGGTCTTAGTGAATCTATTGGACCGGGTTGTGTACATCTTGGAGTTGAAAATACCCATAAGGTGGGAGCAATCGGTGTTCCGGGCTATGGCTGGGAGGTTAAGATTGTAGATGAAAACAGAAATGAAGTTCCAAAGGGCGATGTAGGCGAGCTTGCAGTTAAGGGTCCCGGTGTCATGAAGTGCTACTACAAGGATGAGAAGGCGACTGCCGAGGTACTTGACGATGAAGGCTGGCTTTACACCGGTGATATGGCTATGTATGATGAAGATGGATTTATCTTCCTTGTTGACAGAAAGAAGGATGTTATCATAAGCGGTGGAGAAAATATCTACCCTGTACAGATAGAGAACTTCTTAAGCAAGCACAATGATATAAAGGACGTTGCGGTTATCGGTATTGCTGATAAGAGACTCGGAGAAATCTCCGCAGCCATTATCGAGCTTAAACCGGGAAGAAGCGTAACCGAGGATGAGATAAATGAATTCTGTAAGGAACTTCCGAGATATAAGCGTCCGAGAAAGATTATATTTGCGGACATTCCTCGTAACCCAACCGGTAAGATTGAAAAACCGAAATTAAGACAGATATATAACAGCGAGCATCTTGTCGCTGAACAAAACAAGGCATAAAACATAGGTTCCTCGCATAATAACAGGCATAAAAACTCCTGATACATGTAATGTAATTTAATTTTATCATATGACATAAAAGAAAATCAGGTAGTATTTAAAACTAACCAGCAATTTGTGAAATCAGAGCACTCGTACTTTTTTGATTTTGCACAAAACCAATAAACTCGCTTCGCTCAAACATATTGGTTTTAAACATGCAAAATCAATTTAAGTACTCGTTGCTGATTTATCACAAATCGGGTCAAATGTTTTAAATACCACCTGATTTCTTTATATGTCATCCTAAATTTATTGAAGCATTACATGTATCAGGAGTTTTCATACCTGTAGCTTAAAACCGCGCTATGTAGCGCGGTTTCAAGCTGTGGGTACATAAATAATACTTGAATGAATCTTCACAATCGATAAAGTAAAGTTTAGGAACATATATAAAAGGGCTGATACAACAACAGTTATCCCGATTTGTGTAAAATCAAAAGCGAGAATCCGAAATAGGTGCGTTAAAAAAATCGAACTGTTTGAGCGTAGCGAGTTTTCGATTTTTAGCACCTATAAAGGATTTGAGCTTATTGATTTCACAAATTGTTGGATAGTTGTGTATCAGCCCTTTTATATATGTTCCTACATGAATGTAAGTGTGAAGATTCATTCAAGTGTTGTTAATGTACCCACATTATGCGAGAAACCTATGTTGATTGACATACAATTGTTTTTGAGGTAAAGTGTAGGTTGTGTGTAGAAAGTTTGTGTGGAGGAAGAAAAAGTGGTTTTTTCTTCGGTGATTTTTCTGACGGCATTTTTGCCGTTGACATTTATATTATATTACCTACCTTTTTCAATTAAATATAAAAATGCTGTTTTGATTATAATGAGTCTGTTGTTCTATTCATTTGGCGAGCCGATTTATATATTTCTTATGCTTGGCTCTGTAATAATGAATTATCTGTTCGGCAGACTCTTGAGTAAAACAGATGGTAAAAGAAAGCTTTGGCTTATATTATCGGTTGTGTTTAATATAGGTCTTCTTGGTGTGTTTAAATATACCGGATTTTTTATTGAGTCTGTTAATCAGGCTTTCCGCCTTACGATACATGTGCCTAAGATTGAACTTCCGATAGGTATATCCTTTTATACATTTCAGGCTATGTCCTATGTAATAGATGTCTATAGAGATGAAAAACAGGTGCAGAAGAATTTCTTTAAGCTTTTGCTTTATATAGCATTTTTCCCGCAGCTTATAGCCGGACCGATTGTCAGATACCACGATATAGATATGCAGCTTGGTAAAAGAGGTATAGATGGTAAGGGAAAGGCTTCATCACAGATGATTATGGCAGGGATGGAGCGCTTTACAAAAGGTCTTGCCAAGAAGGTAATAATAGCAAATGCCATGGGGCAGATTGCGGATACTATCTATGCACTTGATATAACCGGATATAATGCACTTGTTGCATGGGCAGGGGCGATTACATATGTATTTCAGATTTATTATGATTTCAGCGGTTACTCTGATATGGCAATCGGTCTTGCCAAAATGTTTGGATTTGAGTTCCTTGAAAACTTTGACCACCCATACAGTTCACTTTCGATTAAGGAGTTCTGGAGAAGGTGGCATATCTCCCTTTCAACATGGTTTAAGGAATATGTGTATATTCCGCTTGGAGGCAACAGAAAGGGCAGACTCAGGACAAATGTTAATAAGATTATAGTGTTTTTTCTTACCGGCTTTTGGCATGGCGCAAACTGGACCTTTATAGTCTGGGGACTTTTCCATGGAGCATTTCTTATAATAGAGGATGCGGTCAATGTGGGATTGAAAAAACGAAGAGAAAAAAGCTCGGATAATAAGGTATTATCAGAAGACAGCAAGATTGATAATAATGAAAAAGGCAATAACAAAGAAGGGTTTTCAAATAATATAATTGTTAAAATTCTTAAAAATATCTATGTATGGATAGTTGTGACGGTTGGCTTTGTATTTTTCAGGGCAGACAATATAAGTATCGCGCTTTCATTTATAGGAAAAATGTTTGCCGGATTTACAAAGAACAGGGCATCTGTTGTTCTGGTAAGCAGACTGTTTAATCCGTACAATGTAACAGTGATATTATTAGCATTTGTATTATCATATCCGATTATGAAGCTTTGTAAGGACAAGCTTTCAGATAAGAAAATATATAAGTCGGCAGCAGCAGTGGGAAGTCTTTTACTTCTTTTCCTGTGCATTTTAAATCTTGCATCGGAGGCTTATAATCCGTTTATATATTTTAGATTTTAACTTGCGGCGGATTAATATAAGCAGACAGGCGAAAACGGATGATTTATATTATTAGATAAATATAAACTAATGATTTATATCTTTAATAATTAGATTATGTTTAAAATTTGAGGAGTTCCTTATGAACAAGAAGGACATTTTATCAAAATTATATATTGTTATTTTTATGGGAATGCTTTTATCCTTATCGGTGCTTATGCCATTTTCAAAGTCAGATATGGATAAGGAAAAAAGAGAGGCGGCAAAGCTTCCGAAGCTTGTAAAGGAAAATAAAATCAACCTTGATTTCTTTAACGAGCTTACGGATTATTTCTCGGATAATTTTGCATTCAGACAGGAGCTTTCCACGGCAGATGCTTTGATAAAGGCGAAGGTTTTCAAGACCTCCAATCAGGAAAGAGTGGTGCTTGGAAAGGATGGCTGGCTTTATTACAGTGAGAGTATGCATGATTACCTCGGTGAGGATTTGATGTCTGAAAGAGAGATACACAGTGCGGCAAGAGTGCTTTATCTTTTACAGGAAAACTGTGAGGCTAAGGGTGTAAGCTTTCTTTTTACGATAGCGCCAAACAAGAACTCTCTTTATCCGGAGTTTATGCCGGATAATTATATAAGAACCGATGAGCCGACTAATTTTGAAAGATTAAGAAATGAAATGAGCTCTTATGATATAAATTTTGTGGATTTACACGCTGCATTTTTAAATGATGAAAGAATCATGTATCACAGGTGGGACAGCCATTGGAATAATGAAGGTGCAACCTTTGCGGTGGATTTGCTTTTGGATGAGCTTTCCAAAGAGCATTATGATTATACGGAGGAACCGTATAAGATAGAGGCTTCACATCGCGGAGATTTGTACAATATCCTTTATCCGTCACTTGATGCTCTGGATGATAATTTTATATATGAAAAAGAGCACGAGTATACCTATGTGAATGATGTGAAAAGTACCGAGGATCCGATTATACTTACACAAAATTCCGATGCCGAAGGTTCGCTGGTTATGTTTAGGGATTCGTATGGCAATGCAACTATTCCTTACATAGCCGATGAGTATCAAAGAGGCTTTTTCTCAAAAGGACAGCCGGTTGATCTGGATCAGACTACATATCAAAATGCGGATACGGTCATATATGAAATTGTTGAGAGAAATATCCCATGGATTATAGAGTATCTTCCTTATATTGATGCACCAAGAAGAGAACTTTCGGATTATATAGATAAAGAATATAAGGCAGAAGATGTTGAAATTATAGATAATTCCGGAACGACTATCAATAAAGAGGACAGAGGTAACAGAATCCTTGTTTATGGAAATGTGGATGAAAGCTACATAGATGCTGCATCGCTTATATTTGTGAAGGTTGTTTCTTCGGATGGAGAAATTGTGTTTGAGGCGACACCTGCATCCTTTGAAAAGGTGGAGGAGCATAAGGAAGCAGAGTTTGCTTATGGAGCATACATAAATAAGGACGAGCTTCCGGATGATTATGAGATAATGATTGTAACAGAAAGTAAAGATAAGCTGTATGGATTTATGGAATAAGTGTATGGATTCATGGAATAAGTTGATTGAAATACTATATTTGCTATGATATAATTTGCTTTGTTAATCGTAAAAAAGGAATTTATTACATATAGTTGTCAAATTATAGGAGGATAAAATGAGAAAGTTTAGATGTGTGGTTTGTGCTATGGTTTTATGTGCTGCTCTTGGCGGATGCGGAGATAAAAAATCTTCTGATGATACTGCTACAAAGAGTGATGCGGTTACTGAAAATACTGTAGAGGATACTGAAGAGGAAATAATTACAGAAGAAAAGAAGACAACTGAGGAAAAGGCTGAAAAAGAGGATAAGACTACAGAAGAAAAAACTGAAAAAGAAGAGAAGACCACGGAAGAAAAGACTACAGAGGAAAAGAAAACTACCGAAGCGACTACACAAGCTCAGACAGAAGCTGCTACCGAAGCTCAAACCGAGGCAACTACTGAGGCGCCGACCGAAGCAACAACGGAGGCTCAAAATCTTAAGGCGATTGCCCAAGGATATATCGGTAGTGATGCATATGCACTGATAGGCGCAATCGGAGGAAATCTTGTTGTTGTAAATGCATGTACTGATGAAAGCGCAGGCTATGCACTTATATATTATGATGGTTTTACAGTTCAGTGTGAGCAGGCAACTCCGGATAGTCCATGGATAGTTACTGCAGTTTTCTAAGTAGGATGAACATATAAATTTATAATTTATGTTCAAATAATTATCGAATGTATAAAACATATATAGGATAAGAATTGGAAAAAGGAGAAAAGCACATGTCAAAGAGTAGAATAAGATATTCAATATTGGCATTATTATGCGTGGCAGCAGTTTTATTGACCATGATATTTGGTTCAAATGTTGCTCATGCCGAAGAAGCAGACAGCGATTTTAATGTATATGCTTATGCTAACAGATACGAAGATTTGCAGAAGGCATACGGCGGAGATCTGGCGGCGTATGAGCGTCACTATCAGACAAACGGAATAAAGGAGCATAGAAATGCCAAGCCTTATCCGGGCGATGACATACGTAATTCCAAGCTTACATTTGTATATATAAGCAGGGTTTACAACGGAGTGGATTATCAAGCGGTTTTTGATCCGTTTTATTATCTTGATACATATGCAGATCTTAGGGCTGCGTTTGGCGATAACCAGCAGCTGGCATTTAATCATTTCTTAAATAATGGTATGAAGGAAGGACGTAGAGGTATAGATGGTTTTAATGTATACGCTTATGCTAACAGATATCCGGATCTTCAGAAGGTATTTGGCAGCGACTTAAGTAAGTATTATAAGCACTATGCCACAAACGGAAAAAGAGAAAAAAGAAATGCAGCACCTTTTGACGGAAATGATGTCAGAAACAGGAGCTTAAGATTTACTTATATCAGTCTTGTAAATAATGGTATAGATTACTCGGCAGGTTTTGATCCTGTTATCTATCTTGAAACTTATAGTGATTTAAGAAAAGCATTTGGCAATGACCAGCAGGCAGCCTTTAATCATTTTGTAAACACCGGAATATATGAAAAAAGAACAGGCAACGGTTCATTTAATGTATATGCATATGCCAACAGATATGACGATTTATTTAAGGCATTTGGCGCAAATTTACCTATGTACTATAACCATTATGCAAAGAACGGAATCAAAGAAGGCAGAGATGCAACAGGAACAGATAAGAACTTTAAGGGAAGTAACATTATAAGTGCAGTCAATCAGGGTAATGGTTTGTATAAAATAACAATCGTCAATCCAACCGCAGCAGGTACTATCACCGATGTAAAATTCCCTACCTGGAGCGATGAAAACGGACAGGATGATGTGGTATGGTATCAGGGAACTAAAAATAAAGATGGTTCATGGTCGGTAACGGTTGACGGAAGCAGACATTTGAATTCAGGTAAATTTATAACCCATGTATATGGAACCGTAAATGGAAAGTCGGTTATTTTAGGCGCAACAAACTATGTAAATAATTTTGAGACAACCAAGTATTACGGATGGGTTTTAAGAGATGGAAGATATTACTTCTATGACAGAACTACAGGAGTTATGCAAAATGGCGGTACTGCTTGCGGTGTTACTTTAAATTCCGATGGTTCGGCAGTTTTGGATCAGTATGCAAGAGAAAAGATACCTGTGATGATGCATGCAAGAGCAATAGTTGAATCCATAACCAGTCCTGATGACAGTCTTGCGGTTAAGCAGGAAAAATGTTATCAGTGGGTTGCAAAATGGCCATATCTCCTTAAGGATTATCCATTTGGTAACTTTGTAAATAAGTATGCATGTCCTGATGCACATTATGCCAATAATATAATCAATGCATATGGTGACCAGGATGCACAGGGAGCAGAATGTGTAGGTGAAGCAGCAGCACTTGCTTACCTTTATGCAGAGCTTAATTTCGGAGACGTTTATCTTTACAGCAGTAATCTCCATGGCTGGGTATATGCAAACGGAAGATATTGGGATCCACTCTTTGTAGAATCAAAGGGACGTCAGTATTACAATGCAGCTTCTTACGAGGCACAGCCGACTTATATATATAAGATAAATTAGTATATATTGTGACTGTTTTCACTGATATACGTATAATTTGATAACATAAAAAAATGCGCTAAACATGGCGTTAAGTATCACGTGCCATGCGTGCGCATTTTTTGTTTTCGATTTTAGAAGGGTATATCAGTGAAAACAGTTGTAAATTTGTTATAGCTTTTTCCTATAACGAATTATATCGAAAAAGAATTATACAATTATATATATATTTAATAAAATTAAATCATATAAAAATGGGAGGGAATAATATGTGCCAGATATTTGGATATAGCAGCTCGAAGAAAATTAAACTTAACAGTCTTTTGCGCGAGTTTTATTCTCACAGCGACAGACATCCAAATGGATGGGGACTTGCTTTGTTGGACGGAATTCATGCAAATATAGAAAGGGAAACCCTGCAGGCATCAAAGAGTAATTATCTGGAAGAAAGATTTACGGAGGATATAGCAGCTCCTGTGGTGCTTGCACATATAAGGCGTGCAACTATCGGAAATGTTGAGTTGAGAAACTGCCATCCTTTTACAGGCTTTGATAAGGATGGTCGCAGATGGACACTTATTCATAATGGCACGATTTTTGATTTTCAGCCTATGCATGAGTATGTAAAAAAACAAAAGGGAGAGACAGATAGTGAAAGAATCCTTTTATATCTCATAGATAAGATAAATGATGCAAGGGATAAAAAGGAAAGTCCTCTTACCGATAAGGAGAGATTTTCGGTATTGGAGGAAAACATAAAGGCTATGTCAAAGGGCAATAAGCTTAATCTGCTTATCTATGATGGAGAGCTTTTATATGCACATACAAATCTTTACGGTTCACTTTATTATCATCAGGGAAACAGCATGATACTTTTTTCTACTGAACCGCTTACAAAGGGGACTATATTTGACGGCGGAGAAAAGGCAGGCTGGCTCGGCATGAATGAGTCGGATTGGGAGCAAAGACCGGGGGAGAAAAAGCTTGGCAAAAATGATTGGAGCAAGGTTCCTGCGGCAACTTTATTTGCATATAAGAGGGCACATTTGAAATATCAGGGAAGCGAGCATGGAAACCTTTATGTGGAGGATCCAAAGGATATAGAAAAGCTTTATCTATCATATGCAAATCTATAAGGATTTTGCAGAAAGTTAAAGTTATGCATTTATCATCGGATAAGTATAGTTGCGGATGATAAATCGCAGTAAGAATTGAGGTGTAATATGAACAAGGAAGAATTAAAGGAAGCACTGTATAACAGATATATATTTCCTACCACAAAGAAAAAGGATAACTATATCGGTATCGAAATCGAGATGCCGGTTGTCAATCTCACGGGAAAGGCAACGGATTTTGATGTTACAAGAAGTGTGACAAAGGAGTTTTGCGAGGAGTTTGGATTTGAGCCACAGGGTATTGATGAAAATGGATACGCATATTCGTCAACAGAGCCTGTTACTGGGGATAATCTTTCCTTTGACTGTTCGTATAATAACCTCGAGTTTTCATTTGCAAAGGAAAAAAGTCTTGCGCCTATTGCGGACAGATTTAAAAAATACATAACAGCTTTAAATGAGAAGCTTGAAAAGCATGATCATCTTTTAACCGGTATGGGTATAAATCCGGGATATAAGGTTAATGAAAATGTCTTTTTACCGGTTCCGAGATATCAGATGCTGGAGGGATACCTAAGGCGTTCCGAGAGATGGGAGTACCCGATGTATTTTCATAAGTATCCTGATTTTGGTGCGTATGCCTGTGCATCGCAGGTTCAGCTTGATGTAACCAAGGATAAGCTTATACAGACTATCGATGCATTTTCATTATTGGAACCGATAAAAAGTATACTCTTTGCCAATTCATGGATGGATGAGGAGCCGGATGTTTTATGTATGAGAGATATGTTTTGGGAAAACAGTACACATGGTATAAATCCGCACAATATCGGTGTGTTTGAAAAGCTCCCTGAGGATATAGATGAGCTTATGGAATATATCTACAGAACCAGCATATTCTGTACAGAGAGAAACGGACATTATCTGCATTTTCATCCGATTCCGGTAACCGAATATTTCTCACAGCAGGAGATAATCGGAGAGTACTATGAGAACGGTGCTTATCATCCGTACAGATTTAAGCCGGGTGAAAGTGACCTTCAGTTCCTTAGAACCTATAAATTTGAAGACCTGACATTTAGGGGAACTATTGAATATAGAAGCGGATGCTGCCAGCCGTTTTCGGAGGCTATGTCGGTTGCGGCATTTCATGTAGGCTTGTCTGAGGTTTTGGATGAGGTAACTGAACTCTTCAAAAATGATGAAGTGCTCTATCATCACGGATATACCTCGGGTGAATTAAGAAAGATTATGAATAGAAGAATTCTTCCTGATTTTATAGATAAGGAAGCCTTAAAGGTGCTTTGCAAGGATGTATTGGACCTTGCCCAAAAGGGACTTTCCAAGCGTGGCTTTGGAGAAGAAAAATATCTTGAATCCATATATGAACGCGCCGAAACTCTCATCTCGCCTGCAAGAAAGCTTGCAGACGGAATTATGAGCGGTCAGAAAATGAAGGATTTTATATACGAGTATGCGAGAGTATAGATAAATAGTTGACTTATATGAGTGTGCGAGAGTACAAGTACAGATAAATAGTTGACTTATATGAGTGTGCTAAAGTGTAGAATGATTTGTTATAAAAAAGGAGAGCGTATGCTTGATATAAACAATAAAAATGTATGCGAAAAATTATTAAAGGGTAATATCGGCCTTGAAAAGGAAAGTCTTAGAATTACACAAGACGGATTCTTTTCCAAGACTCCGCACCCTTTTCCTGGTAATAATAATATAGTCAGGGATTTTTGTGAAAACCAGACTGAAATAAATACTTCTGTTACAAGCAGTGCCAGGGAGGCGTTAGAAGAACTTAGTATACATACAAAGACAATTTTAGAAACCTTGAAAAATCTACCAAAGCCGGAGTATCTTTGGCCTTTTTCCAATCCTCCTTATATTACCAGGGAGTCGGATATACCGATAGCCAGATATGAGGGAGAGGAGAAGGAAAAAGAAGTTTACAGAGAATATCTTGCCGAAAGATACGGTAGATATAAGATGACATTTTCCGGAATACATTTTAACTATTCTTTTTCAGATGAACTGCTTAAGGCAGACTTTGAGGCAAAACAAAGAGGTGTCGATTCGGAAAGTGATACATCCGATTTCCAGACATACAAGAATCAATTTTATGTATCTCTTGCCGGTAAGGCTCAGGTCTATAACTGGATTATAGTTGCGATAACCGCAGCGAGTCCGCTTTTAGACAGTTCATATGTTGAAAAGGGAATACTCGGTAAGGATACATTTAATGGTATGGGAAGTACAAGGTGTTCGGAGCTTGGATATTGGAATTTATTTACGCTTGTACTTGATTATCGTGATATAGAGCACTATGTGGACAGCATCATGGCATATATCGATTTGGGACTTATACATTCCTCGGCAGAGTTATACTATCCTGTCAGGTTAAAGCCGGTTGGAAAATACAGTCCTGAAAAGCTTAGAACTGATGGAGTCGGACATATAGAGCTTCGTATGATTGATTTAAACCCGCTCACACCTTGGGGAATTGATTTAAGGGATGTGTATTTTATACAGCTGTTTTTGATTTACCTTGCAGCTCTTCCGGACATAGAGGTAGGAGTCAGGGAACAGAGCTTTGCAATTCAAAATACAAAAAACGCAGCACACTATGATCTAAAAACAGTAAATGTAATTACCCCGGATAACCGTACTTTATGGGTAGCCGATGCAGCCTGCGAATTTTTATATGAAATGAAAAAGTTCTATGAGGGCTTGGAGGATTATGAGGGTGAAGCCGAAAAAGAGAACGGTTTGAGGATATCTGAGGTTATTGATTTTCAGATAAGTAAATTTGAAAATGCCGAAAACAGATATGCATGGAAGATAAGAAGAAGGTTCGGCGGAGGATTTGTAGAAAAGGGACTCAAGCTCTGTGAGGAAAGAGAAGGATGAGGTTGCTTAAAAGCTCTGTGATATGGGTGAAAAAGTGTGCAAGTGTGTTGACATGTCTTCTTATTTAAGTTAAAGTATTATTTGTCTTTTGTTGATAATATTTGTATGAGTAAATATATAATTTTCATGTTTTATATGAGCTAATACAAGTTACAAGAAAATAATACCAAGAGGAGAAATAATATGAACGATAAATATGTCAGCCCATTATCAGAAAGATATGCAAGTAAGGAAATGCAGTATATCTTTTCACCGGATATGAAATTTAAGACCTGGAGAAAGCTTTGGATAGCACTTGCCGAGACGGAGATGGAGCTTGGTCTTAAGGATGAAAACGGTAATCCGAGAATAACAAAGGAACAGATAGATGAGCTCAAAGCTCATGCTGAAGATATTAATTATGATGTAGCAAAGGCACGTGAAAAGGAAGTAAGACATGATGTAATGAGTCATGTATATGCATATGGACAGCAGTGTCCGAATGCAGCAGGTATTATTCATCTTGGAGCAACAAGCTGCTATGTCGGTGATAATACTGATGTTATTGTTATGACGGAGGCACTTAAGCTTGTAAGAGTAAAGCTTATTAATGTTATAAATGAGCTTTCAAAGTTTGCTGATAAATATAAGGATTTGCCTACGCTCGCATTTACACATTTTCAGCCTGCACAGCCTACAACTGTAGGTAAAAGGGCTACACTTTGGATGCAGGAGCTTTTACTTGACTTAAGTGATATAGAATATATGATAGACCAGCAGAAGCTGCTTGGTTCAAAGGGTACAACAGGTACACAGGCAAGCTTCTTAGAGCTTTTTGACAAAGACCATGAAACAGTTAAGAAGATAGATGGAAAGATTGCGGAGAAGATGGGCTTTAAGGCATGTTATCCGGTATCGGGACAAACTTATTCCCGTAAGGTTGATGCAAGAGTATTAAATGTTCTTTCCGGAATTGCCATGAGTGCTCATAAGTTCTCAAATGATATAAGACTTCTCCAGCACTTAAAGGAGATTGAGGAACCTTTTGAAAAGAATCAGATAGGTTCATCAGCAATGGCATATAAGAGAAATCCTATGAGAAGTGAACGTATAGCTTCTCTTGCAAATTATGTTATGACAGATGCTTTAAATCCTGCCATAACCGCAGCGACACAGTGGTTTGAGAGAACCCTTGACGATTCTGCAAATAAGAGAATTTCCATTCCAGAGGGCTTCCTTGCTATAGACGGAATCCTTGATTTATATTTAAATGTTGTAGATGGACTTGTGGTATATGATAAGGTAATTTATCAAAGATTCATGAAGGAAATTCCATTTATGGCAACTGAAAATATCATGATGGATGCTGTTAAGCGTGGCGGTAATCGTCAGGAGCTTCATGAAAAGATTCGTACATACTCCATGCAGGCCGGTGAGCAGGTTAAGAAGTACGGTAATGAGAATAATCTTGTAGATTTGATTGCTGCCGACAGCGCATTTGGAATGAGTAAGGAAGAGATAGTTAAGATTCTTGAGCCAAAGAATTTTGTCGGACGTGCACCGGAGCAGACAAAGGAATTTTTGGCTGAGGTTGTTAAGCCTATACTTGATGCCAATGCAGATATACTTGGTGTTAAGGCAGAGATTAACGTGTAAATTCCGGTTTGTCGCATAATAGTGGGTATCCGTACCACTGCTTATATACGACTTCACACTTTTTTAGTTTTTCTAAAGCGAAAAATATATGAAAAGGCTGATACACAACTTGTCATCAATTTGCTAAATCAAAGCACTCGAATTCTTTATAGGTGCTAAAAATCGAAAACTCGCTACGCTCAAACAGTTCGATTTTTTTAACGCACCTATTTTGAATTCTCGCTTTTGATTTAACGCAAATCGGACAAAATGTTGTTGTATCCGCCTTTTCATATACTTTCCGCCTTTTAAATTTTAAACTGCGTGAAGTAATATATAAGCAGCAGTTCGGATACCCACAGCTTGAAACCGCGCATATGCGCAGTTTCAAGCTACAGCAACATTGTTGTTCAGTACTATGAAAGAAGAAAACTGGTAACAAAAGCTGCAAGAATCAAGATTTGTTACCGGTTTAGGAAAATTCCAAGAAATAAGAAGTATG
>CACWQH010000030.1 GCA_902762955.1 uncultured Lachnospiraceae bacterium | reverse complement strand
AATAAAGAGTAAACTAAAAGGACTGAGTCCTGTGCAATATAGGCTTCAATCCTTTGTAGCTTAACTCTCAAATTTGTCTAACTTTTTGGGGTCAGAACACTTGTCAGGCAGAGGGTGCTATTTTTTATGCTTGATTATAAGTATAACAAGAGTTATAACTGCGCATAGCATAATCACAAATTCGAATAAATCGTTGTAAGTGACCATTGGCACCAGCCCCTTTCTTTAAAAAAGATTGAAAAATAACGAAAAATGACTATAAAAATAATCGCTAAAATGTTATTATAAAAAAGGATATTTCTATGGGTTATTATTTCTCGGATTTTGAGAAATGAGCGTGCATAAACTATAATAAACTATATAATGTGGAGGTGCCTTTTATGAATGTATTTACTACAGACAAGATTCGTAACGTTGTCCTTTTGGGACATGGAGGATGCGGAAAAACTTCACTTGTTGAAGCTATTGCATACCTATCCGGTATGACTAAACGTATGGGAACCATAGATAATGGCAATACGATTAGTGATTACGACAAAGAAGAGATTAAGCGTAAAAATTCTCTTAAGACTTCAGTTGTACCGATTGAGTGGGAAGGCTACAAGGTTAATATCCTCGATACACCGGGTTTCTTTGACTTCGTGGGGGAAGCAGAGGAAGCCGTATCTGTTGCGGATGCAGCGATAATCGTTATATCGGGTAAGGCAGGAATTGAGGCAGGAACAAGGCGTGCATGGGAGATGTGCGAGAAGAGAAAGCTCCCAAGGATGTTCTTTGTTACCGATATGGATATCGATAAAGCAAGCTTTAGAAAGGTTGTTCAGGATTTACAGGAAATGTACGGAAAGAAGATTGCACCTTTCCATCTGCCTATCCGTGAAAATGAGCAGTTTGTGGGATATGTAAATGTTATTCAGCAAAAGGCTAAAAGGTGGAATAATCATGGAACAGTAGATAAGTTTGATGTACCGGATTATTCTTATGAAAACTTAAGTATTTGCCGTGATGCCTTGCTTGAGGCAGTTGCGGAAACCAGTGAAGAGTATTTAGAGAGATATTTTGAGGGTGACACCTTCTCTGATGATGAGATTCGTCAGGCACTTCGTGTAGGCGTATGTGACGGCTCGGTCGTTCCTGTTCTTATGGGTTCCAATACTCTTGCCAGAGGTATGTATACGCTTATGGCAGACATTATCAAATATTTCCCAAGCCCTGATAAATGTAAATGTGCAGGTATCAATACTACCAACAATGAAGTGTTTGAAGCAGATTATAATTTTGCAAAGGCTAAATCCGCCTATATATTTAAGACAATAGCAGATCCATACATAGGAAAATATTCACTTATCAAGGTTAATTCAGGCGTACTTAAATCAGATGATGTCTTATATAATTATCATCGTGACGCAGATGAAAAGCTGGGTAAGCTTTATGTTATATGTGGCAATAAGGTAGAAGAGGTTAAGGAGCTTCATGCAGGAGATATAGGAGCCCTTGCCAAGCTGTCTGTCAGTCAGACAACTGATTCGCTTTCTACCAGAAAAAATCCTGTTACATATCTTCGTGCAACGATTTCCAAGCCTTATGTATATAGAAGATATGTGGCAAAGAAAAAGGGTGATGAGGATAAGATTTCACAGGCTCTTGCCAAGCTTATGATGGAGGATTTAACACTTAAGCAGGTAAATGACAGTGAAAACGGACAGACCTTAATTTACGGAATTACAGGACAGCATCTTGAGGTTGTGCAAAGCGTGCTTCAGGAAAAATATAAGGTTGAGATAGAGCTTATGCGCCCAAGAATCGCATTTAAAGAAACTATTCGTAAAAAGGTTGATACAGAATATAAATATAAAAAGCAGTCAGGTGGTCACGGACAGTATGGTCACGTTAAGATAACTATTGAGCCGTCAGAGGATATGGAAACTCCATATGTATTTGAGCAGACGGTAGTCGGAGGAGCGGTTCCGAAGAATTATTTCCCTGCTGTTGAAAAGGGTGTTGCGGAGTCGGTAAAGAGCGGTCCTTTGGCAAAATATCCTGTAACAGGAGTTAAGGTTGTTTTATATGACGGAAGCTATCATTCGGTTGACTCGTCCGAGCTTGCGTTTAAGGTTGCAACCGAGCAGGCATTTAAGAAGGGATTTATGGATGCAAAGCCGGTGCTTCTTGAACCGTATGCAACTCTTAAGGTTGTTGTTCCTGATACCTATACCGGTGATGTAATGGGTGATCTTAACAAAAGACGTGCAAGAGTGAACGGTATGAATCCTATAGAGAACGGATATCAGGAAATTGTAGCTGATATACCTTATCTTGAGCTTTACGAATACGACACAAGGCTCAATTCCATGACCAGAGGAAGCGGAACATTTTCTTATGAATTCGCAAGATACGAGCAGGCACCTGATGAAGTTGCCAAGAAGGAAATAGAAGCGGCTAAAGAGTGATTAACTTTAATATACAAATAAGGGAATAAACCAAAGCGATATAGGGGAGAGACAATGGATAATAATGATATTATATTTAATAAAATAGCGGAAGCATTACTTATCGATTATTCAAGTGTCTATTATGTTAATGCTGTTACAAATGAATATAAGTGGTACTCAATTAATCCGGAATTCCATTCTTTGCAAATCGAGAAGGATGGTAAGGACTTCTTTGTAAATATGGCAAGAGATGCCGAGCAGGTTGTTTACGAAGAGGATAAGCATATTTTCAAAAAAGATATCCAGAAGGAAAATCTTCTTTCTAAAATGAAAAACGGCAATATGCAGAGTATAGTTTACCGTCTTGTAATAGACGGAAAGCCTGTATGGCATACGCTTCGCTTAATCAGAGAGGTTAGCGGTGATGATGATTATTTCATCCTCGGTGTCTTAAATATTGATAATGAGATAAGGTTAAAGAAGGAAACGGAAAAGCTTGAAAAGGAGCGCGAGGTCTTTAACCAGATAGCCGAGGGACTTGCTGCAAACTATGACGTAATATATTATGTTGATTCAAACAGCGGCGTGTATTCGGAATATACTTCCAATTCCATTTACGGAAATCTTGAGGTCAATGAAACCGGAAATGATTTTTTCGCTGAATCTCAGGTTAATGCAGACCAGCTGGTTCATCCGGATGATATGGAAAGAGTAAAATATGTCTTAAGTAGAGACTATATTATTTCTTCTCTTGAGGAAAAGAAGCGTTTTACAGAAGATTATCGTCTTATGATTGAGGGCAATCCACAGCATACAAGACTTACCATGATGTGGGCAAGTGACCGTATTCATTTTATCATTGGTGTTGAAAATATTACCGAAGAGGTAATAAGAGAAAATGAAAGGTTAAATGCTATCGAAGCTGCTAATGAAATGGCACGTAGGGATGAACTTACAGGTGCCAAAAACAAAAATGCGTATCATGAGCTTGAGAATGCTATGCAGGGTAACATAGATAATGGAATAGATTATTTCCCATTTGCAATAGTGGTTTGTGACCTGAATGATTTAAAGCTTATAAATGATACCTTGGGACATAAGGCCGGAGATGAGTATATAAAAATGGCATGTCAGATGATATGTGATATTTATGCTCACAGTCCTGTATTTCGTATAGGTGGTGATGAATTCTGCGTTGTATTGTCCGAAAGAGATTATGCAAGGCGTGACGAGCTTTTAAATGAGCTTCGTGAAAAGGCGCTTGATAATTTAAGAACCAGCAACGGGCCTGTTCTGGCAACGGGAATGGCGGAGTATGACATAAACGATAAACGTAAGGTTTCTGAGATTTTTGATAAAGCAGATGTAAGGATGTACGCCAACAAGCAGGAGCTTAAGGCGATGTATGAGTAAAAATATATTTAACAGATAAACTCTTTGAGTTTGCTTGACTCATTTAATTGTGTTATAATGTGGCTGTTGTGCTTTTGGGCACAGCAGCTACATTTATGTAATAGGAAAGAGAAATGTAATGCCAAGATTTTATGTTGATAAGAGCATATGTATAAATGCTGACAAGTCAATTAATATTACAGGTGAGGATGTTAATCACATAAAAAACGTTTTAAGGCTTAAGGTGGGTGAGTCCGTAACCATAAGTGACGGTGAGGGGACAGATTATATATGCCATATAACAAGTCTTTCTTCAGAGATGGTAACCTGTGATATAGTTGACATTGTAAAAAATGCATCCGAGCTTAAGTGCAGGATTACTTTGTTTCAGGGCATGCCAAAGTCCGATAAGCTAGAGCTGATAATCCAAAAGGCTGTGGAGCTTGGAGCCTGTGAGATAGTTCCTGTTATGACAAAAAGAACGATAGTTAAGCTGGATGATAAAAAGGCGGGCAAGAAGCTTGAACGATATAATGCCATAGCTAAATCAGCAGCCGAGCAGTCCGGCAGAGGTATCGTGCCTTTGGTTAAAGGCTTTATGAGCTTTAAGGAAGCTTTGGAATATGCCAAAACCCTTGATATGAATATTATCCCTTATGAAGAAGCAAAAGGTATGGGGTATTCACGAGAGGTTATAAAAGGTATAAAGGATAAGAAAAGTCTTGGTATCTTTATAGGGCCGGAGGGCGGCTTTGCAAAAGAAGAGGTAGATGCAGCTAAAGCTATAGGCGCAAAATGCATTACACTCGGAAACAGGATTTTAAGGACAGAAACAGCCGGACTTACGACGCTTTCAATTATTATGTTTGAGTTAGATGAATAATAATGTTGAGAGATAATATTATTGAATTATTAAAAAATCAGATGATATAGTACGATGATTTTTTTGGGATTTGTATAAAGGATAAGAGGTTTGATTATGGAATGTTATTTTGATAATGCTGCAACAACTGCAGTTTTTTCTGAAGTAAAGGATTTAATGGTTAAGATTATGGAGGAGGATTACGGTAATCCTTCGTCGCTTCATATGAAGGGTGTAGAGGCTGAAAGGTACATAAAGGAGGCAGCTTCCCGCATTTCAAAGGAGCTTAAATGTCTGGAGAAGGAGCTTACCTTTACATCAGGCGGAACAGAAAGCAATAATCTTGCGATTATCGGTGCAGCTATGGCGAAAAGACGTCAGGGAAAGCATATTATCTGTTCTGAAATCGAGCATGCATCCGTTAGTGCACCTATGGAATTTCTGGAAAAGGAAGGCTATGAGGTAACCTATGTCGGGGTTGATGAACATGGAAGATTAAAGCTTGATGAATTAAAAAGTGCTTTAAGAGAGGACACGATACTTGTCTCAACAATGTTTGTAAATAATGAGATTGGTGTTATAGAACCAATTGAGGAGATTTCAAAGGTTATAAAGGATTATAATGAAAATATAGTTTTCCATGTGGACGGAGTTCAAGCTTTTGGAAAGATGAGATTCTCGCCAAAGAAGCTTGGTGTAGACCTGATGAGCTTTAGCGGTCATAAAATACACGGACCAAAGGGTTCAGGGGCACTTTATATAAAGGATAAGCTTTTGATGCGTCCTATAATATATGGTGGCGGTCAGCAAAATGCCATGCGCTCCGGTACAGAAAATGTTCCTGCTATAGCAGGCATGGGACTTGCTACAGAGCTCATGTATAAGGATAACGAAAAAAAGATGGATTATATAAGAGCATTAAAGAAGAGCTTTATCGAAAGAGTAACAGCCTATGAAAATGTATATGATAATTCCGGTGATGCTCCGCATGTAATGAGTATCAGCTTTGTCGGTGTAAGAAGCGAGGTAATGCTTCATGCTCTTGAGGATAAGGGAATATACGTATCTGCCGGCTCGGCATGTTCTTCCAACAAGCCACACGTTAGCAACGTGCTTAAGGCGATAAATCTTCCCAAGGAGCGCCTTGAGTCGACACTTCGTTTCAGCTTCTGCGAAGACAACACCATGGAGCAGGTAGATTATGCAGTGGAAACAATAAGTGAACTTTTACCAATGTTGAGAAAATATACAAGATAATCAAGGAGAATAAGCATGCAGTATAAAATGTTCTTAATTAAATATGCTGAGATAGGAACCAAGGGTAAGAACCGCTATGTCTTTGAAGAGGCTATGTGTAAGCGTATGCGTAACCGCCTGAAGCCTTACGGAGAATTTGAGGTAAGACGTGAATACGGAAGAATATATGTCGAGGCATTTTCTGATTATGATTTTGATGATGTTATAAAGGTGCTTAAGCAGATATTTGGTATAGTAGGTATCTGTCCTGTCAAGGTGGTGGAGGATACCGCTTATGACAATATCTCCAAGGCAGTTATTGAATATTTAGATGAGGAATACAAAAATAAGTCCTTTACCTTTAAGTGCCATGCAAGAAGAAATGATAAGAATTATCCAAAATCATCCATGGAGCTTAATTGTGATCTGGGTGCCGATTTGCTTAATGCATTTCCTGATTTATCCGTGGATGTACATAATCCGGAGGTTATGATAGAGGTTGAGGTAAGAAATGTAGCTTACATATATTCCAAGGTTATACCGGGACCGGGAGGTCTTCCGGTTGGTACAAACGGAAAGGCCATGGCGCTTTTATCGGGAGGTATCGACAGTCCGGTAGCAGCATATATGATAGCCAAGCGTGGAGTTGAGCTTGAGGCAGTATATTTTAACGCACCGCCATACACAAGTGAAAGAGCCAAGCAGAAGGTTATAGACCTTGCCAAGCAGGTATCCCAGTATTCCGGTGTGCTTAAGCTTCATATAGTAAACTTTACTGATATTCAGCTTTGCATATATGATAACTGTCCGCATGACGAGCTTACGATTATAATGAAGCGTTATATGTATAAGGTTGCCGAAGAGCTTGCAATGAAGGAAGATTGTCAGTGTATAGTTACCGGAGAAAGCATAGGTCAGGTATCAAGCCAGACCACACAGAGTTTACTTGTTATAGATTCTGCGATAGATAAAATACCGGTATTCAGACCGTGTATCGGTATGGATAAGCAGGAGATTATAGATATATCTGAAATGATTGGAACATATGAAACTTCGATTTTACCGTATGAGGATTGCTGTACAATATTTGTTGACAAGCACCCTGTAACACGACCTAAATTGGATCAGATACTGGAATCTGAAAAGGCGCTTACAGGTAAGATTGAAGAGCTTTATGCTAAAGCGATGGAGAGTGTTGAGGTTGTCTACTGCAGATAATAAAAACAACTATAAAATGGGTGTTCTGTGCATTATAACATCCGCCTTTTGTTTTGCACTTATGAACCTGTTTATCAGGCTCTCGGGCGATGTGCCGACATTGCAAAAATGCTTTTTCAGAAACTTTTTTGCACTTATTATTGCAGTCGGAACACTTGTAAAAAGTCATACACCGTTTAAAATCGGTAAGGGTAATACCAAATACCTTTTAATACGTTCGATAAGCGGAGGTCTTGGCATGGTATGTAATTTTTATGCCGTAGACCACATGCATATATCGGATGCATCTATATTAAATAAATTATCGCCGTTCTTTGCGATTATTTTTTCAATATTTGCTTTAAAGGAAGTAGCCAACAGGTATGAGTGGCTTGCGGTATTTTCTGCATTTACGGGAGCGCTGTTTGTTGTAAAACCGACCTTTTCTTCGGAGGTAATACCTGCTCTTGCAGGAGTGCTGGGCGGTCTTGGCGCAGGTCTTGCTTATGCTTATGTCAGAAAGCTAGGGTTACGTGGAGAAAACAGCATGATAATAGTTGCATTTTTCTCGGGCTTCACAACGCTTATGCTTACGCCGTATCTGATATTTAATTATACGCCTATGACACTTACTCAGTGGGGATTTCTTATACTCACAGGTTTTGCTGCGGCAGGCGGTCAGATATTTATAACAAAAGCATATTCCTATGCACCTGCAAAGGAAATATCGGTATATGATTTTTCTATCGTAATATTTACTGCAATCTTCGGGTTCTTATTCCTGGATCAGATACCGGATTACTTAAGTGTAATAGGTTATATAATCATAATAGTTACAGCCGTTATAAAGTGGTACTTCACGGTTCACTATAAAAAAGAAAAAGCTGTATAAAAACCTAAACATCATTACATAATAATACTAAAATAAATGGAAAAAGAGGTAAAATTATGATTAATGATGACACTATAAAATTATTGCGAGAGTGTGATGCGGGCATAAGAATGGGCATTGACAGCCTTGAGGAGATGCTGAAATATACCAAAAACAAGAATATGTCCGAGTGTATGTACAGAACCCTGGAGATTAGTCGTGATCTGGAAAAGGATACCACCGAGCTTTTAAAGGAATACCATGACGATGGAAAAAATCCTAATCCTATAGCGGAAGGAATGTCATGGATGAAAACCAATGTAAAGATTGCACTAAATGACAGCGACCACACCATCGCAGATCTGGTTACCGAAGGCTGCAACATGGGTATTAAATCCCTTCAAAAATACCTTAATGAATTTAAAGCGGCAAATGATAAGGCAAAACAGATAGCACAAAATCTCATTGACTCCGAGGACCACCTCATACAGGATATGAGAGCATATTTATAAAGTAATAAATGTATTATTAATTATATATATAATATTTACATTAAACAGGTTGTATACTGATTTATATATCTATAAGCAGGTACTTTGAGGACGCCGGTACTTAGTGAGGTTTACCGAGCTTAGTACCGCTGCGTCCGAGAGTAGCGAGAGCGTGCCTGCGATAGATATATAAATCAGTATACAACCGTAAGTATAGGAAAAGGAGAACAATTATGAACATAGGAAAAGTGATAGCCGGAGAACTTAATATCAAGGAGTGGCAGGTTGAAAAGGCTATAGAATTAATAGACGAAGGAAATACTATACCTTTCATTTCAAGATACAGGAAGGAGGTAACAGGCTCATTAAATGATGAGCAGCTCCGTAGTCTTGATGAAAGGCTTACATATCTTAGAAATCTTGAGGAAAAGAAAGCGTCTATACTTGCAACCATTGAGGAGCAGGGCAAGCTTACCGACGAGTTAAAAAAGCAGATTGAGGATGCTATGACCATGGTTGTTCTTGAAGACCTTTATAGACCGTACAGACCAAAGCGCAGGACCAGAGCAACCGTTGCCAAAGAAAAAGGACTTGAAGGACTTGCTAATATAATTGCCCTTCAGATGACTAAAAAGACAATTGAAGAGGAAGCGAAGGCATACATTTCCGAGGAAAAGGAAGTTAATACAGTTGAGGATGCCATCGCCGGTGCCAAGGATATACTTGCGGAAAACTATGCTGATGAGGCAGAGTACAGAAAGGTTATAAGAGACCTTACAAGAGAAAAAGGACGAATTATAATCTCTGCAAAGGATAAGGAAGCTAAGTCCGTATATGAGATGTACTATGAATTTGAGGATGATATAAAGAAATTAACCGGCTACCGTGTGCTTGCGATAAATCGAGGTGAAGCGGAAAAGTTCCTTACCGTTAAGATTGAAGCACCTGTTGAAGAAATAATAAAGTATTTAAATAAAACAATTATCTACAGACCGGAGCATGAAAGCTCAAAATATATCGAGGAAGCCATAGCAGACAGCTATGACAGACTTATAGCTCCGTCCATAGAAAGAGAGATAAGAAATGAACTTACAGAGATAGCTGAAGAAGGAGCGATAAATGTATTTGGCAAAAACCTCCATCAGCTTCTTATGCAGCCTCCTGTAGCAGGGCACACTGTACTTGGCTGGGATCCGGGCTACAATCATGGAAGCAAGCTTGCTGTTGTGGATGCAACAGGAAAAGTACTTGATACGGTTATTATTTATCCGACTATGGGTAAGAAAAGAGAGCTTGAGGCAAGGGAGATTTTAAAGAAGCTCATAGCAAAATATAAGGTTACTCTCATTTCCCTTGGAAACGGAACCGCAAGCCGCGAGTCAGAAGCGCTTATAGTGGATCTGCTTAAAGAAATCGGTAAGGATATTAAGTATGTAATAGTAAATGAAGCGGGAGCTTCTATATATTCTGCAAGTAAAGCAGCCACAGAAGAATTGCCTGATTTTGATGAGTGGCAGAGAAGTGCTGCATCTATAGCAAGAAGAATTCAGGATCCTCTTGCAGAGCTTGTTAAGATAGATCCAAAATCCATAGGTGTCGGTCAGTATCAGCATGATATGAATCAGAAAAACCTTGATAACGCACTTACAGCAGTTGTCGAGGACTGTGTAAATAATGTCGGGGTTGATTTAAATACCGCGTCACCACAGCTTTTATCATATATATCGGGAATAAGTAAGCCGATAGCTAAAAACATAGTATCATATAGGGAAAATAACGGAAGATTTACAAACCGTAAGGATTTGTTAAAGGTTCCGAAGCTTGGTCCTAAAGCCTATGAGCAGTGCGCTGGCTTTATGAGAATACTGGACGGAGATGAGGTACTTGACTCAACAAGTGTGCATCCGGAAAGCTACGAGGCAACCAAGCTGTTGATGAAAAAACTCAATATATCAGAGGATGATTTAAAGTCCGGCGGTATAAAAGGAAATGCCATAAAGAGCATGGTTAAGGATACCAAAAAGACAGCAGAAGAGATAGGACTTGGTGAACCTACACTGATAGATATATTAAAGGAGCTCGAAAAACCGGGCAGAGATCCACGTGAAGAACTTGAAAAGCCAATCCTTCGAAGTGATGTCCTTGAAATGAAGGATTTAACACAGGGTATGCAGTTAAAGGGAACAGTCAGAAATGTAATAGACTTCGGAGCCTTTGTAGATATAGGCGTTCATCAGGACGGACTTGTGCACATCTCCAAAATGAGCAAAAAATATATCAAGCATCCGCTTGAGGTAGTATCCGTCGGCGACATCATAGACGTAACCGTAATAGGAGTAGACTTAGAGAAAAAGAGAATACAGCTTTCGATGGTAGACTAATGAAAAATGTGTCACAAGAACAATTCTTGTTGACACGACTTTTGAAAAATTATATAAGATTATAAGATTAAGGCAGCTTGTATAGCATTTGACCAGATTTGCGTAAAATCAGCAGTGATAATTCGCATGTATGTGCTCAGAAATCGAACTGTTTGAGCGAAGCGAGTTTTCGATTTCGTGCACATACAAAGAATTTGAACGCACTGATTTAGCAAATCGTTGGTTAGCTATACAAGCTGCCTTAATCTTATAATCAATAAAAAAAGTGTGTCAACAAGAATTGTTCTTGTAACACACTTTTTTTATTATGCTCTTTCTACTTTTCCGGACTTCAAACACTGAGTACATACGTAAACTCTCTTTGGAGTACCGTTAATCATTGCCTTAACAGACTTAATGTTTGACTTCCACATTCTGTTTGATCTTCTATGAGAATGGCTCACATTGTTACCAAAATGAACGCTCTTTTCACAAATACTACACTTTGCCATCGTTAGCACCTCCTTGACAAAACAAATATTAGCCCATACCTAACCTAACGGCTCGCAGGCTCACAACGAACATATTTTAACAAAAAACCAATCAATATGCAAGTAAAAAATTATTTTTTTTAAAAATAACGGTTTTATGCGTATTTATGGCATAATATTTACCAATAAGCAGGGGTCATTACTATATAAATTTAACACTTGATTAAATGACATATAATGGGTATAATTATTTAGAATGTTTAAAAGGAGGTAATGTCCATGAAGGGTTATATGACTAACGAATTTGGTGACATTGTTATAGAAAACGAAGTAATAGCTCAATATGCAGGACACGCAGCTCTTGAGTGCTTTGGTATAGTAGGTATGGCAACCATAAGCATGAAGGATGGTATCGCCAAGCTTCTTAAGGGTGATAGTGTGAGCAAGGGCGTAAATGTTATTATCGATGAGGATAATACAATTTCAATTGATTTTCATATCATAGTAGCATACGGTGTAAGCATTTCAACTGTATGTGACAATCTTATAAGTACTGTAAAGTATTCTGTTGAGGAAATGACCGGCATGTCGGTTAAGAACATCAACATCTTTGTTGAAGGTGTTAGGGTAATAGATTAGTAGGAGGAAATTTAAAGTGGCTATTAAGATAATTGATGCAGATTTGCTTCAAAAGGCATTTCTTGCAGGAGCTTATAACTTGGAGAGAAACAAGGAATATATAAATGAATTAAATGTATTCCCTGTTCCGGACGGCGATACAGGCTCCAATATGTCGTTAACCATTATGTCAGCTGCAAATGAAGTTAGTAACCTTGAGCATCCGGGATTAAAGGAATTGTCTAAGACAATTTCAAGCGGTTCACTTAGAGGTGCAAGAGGTAACTCAGGTGTTATACTTTCACAGCTTTTAAGAGGCTTTTGTAAGGAAATCAAAGAAAAGGCCGAGATAAATGTAAATGTACTTGCAGATGGTTTTGTTCGTGGTGTTGAGACAGCATATAAGGCTGTTATGAAGCCAAAGGAAGGAACTATTCTTACTGTTGCAAAGGCGATGGCAGAAAAGGCTGTTGAGCTTGCAGAGCAAGGCGTAGATGTAGAAGCATTTGCAGAGGCAGTTATAGAGTGTGGAGATGAAACACTCGAAAAGACTCCTGAATTATTACCTGTACTTAAGGAAGCCGGAGTTGTTGACTCTGGCGGACAGGGACTTATGGAGTTCCTTAAGGGCGCATATAACGGATTGACAGGAAAAGAGGTTGTTGATGTTAAACCTGTTAAGACAGGTTCAGCCGGTGCTGCTTCTGTTGATTCGGAAAATATAGATACTTCTGATATCAAGTTTGGATATTGCACAGAGTTTATTATTAATCTTGAAAAAGAATTTACTATGGATGATGAGATTAAATTTAAAGAATATCTCACTTCGATAGGAGATTCACTGGTATGTGTTGCTGATGATGATTTCGTTAAGATTCACGTGCATACCAATCATCCGGGACTTGCATTTGAGAAAGGTCTTGAGTACGGTTCACTTACCAAGATGAAGATTGACAATATGCGTGAGGAGCATCACGAGAAGCTTATGAAGGAGCAGGATAAGATTAAATCTGCCGAGCGTGATGCCGAGCTTGCTGAGTTAAAGAAGAAGGAAGAAAAGAAGCCTTACGGATTCGTTGCAGTATCTGTTGGCGAGGGCCTGGACAGTATATTTAAAGAGTTTGGTGTTGACCATATCATTTCAGGTGGTCAGACTATGAATCCAAGTACTGATGATGTACTTTCTGCTGTAGAAAAGGTTAATGCTGATACAGTATTTGTACTTCCTAACAATAAAAATATCATTCTTGCCGCAAATCAGGCTGCAAGTATTGAGAAGGAAAAGAAGGTAATAGTTATACCATCTAAGACTATTCCACAGGGTATAAGTGCAATGATAGGCTTTGAGGGAACACTTTCACCTGAAGAAAATGCTGAAAGCATGAAGGATGCTATGAGCATGGTTAAGTCCGGAGAGGTTACTTATGCAGTAAGAGATACTTCCATAGATGGCAAGGAGATAAAGACCGGCGATTTTATGGGTATATCAGATGACGGTATCAAGTCAGTTGGTACTGATATAACAGAGGTTGTTAAAGAACTTGTTAAGGAAATGGCTTACGACGGTTCAGAACTTATAAGTGTTTACTATGGACAGGATGTAAATAATGAGGATGCTGAAAAGCTTGTAAAGGCTATTTCAGATACCTATCCTGATTATGAGGTTGAGCTTCATCCTGGAGACCAGCCGGTTTACTATTATATTCTTTCAGTAGAATAAATTAAGTATTATAAAGCTGTCACTTTACAGATAAAATGTAAAGTGATGGCTTTTCTTTTTTTTATACATAATGTATTATAAATTGTATAAAATATAATGATGGCTTTTAATAAACCGGGAAGGTTAAAAATTAAAATGAATGATGTGAATTTTTGGACATACAGTGATGATATACCTGACGGAGCAGGTTTTAATCAATTTAGCCTGTATCATATATGCTGGCTTATTTTTATTATAGCTCTTTCTGTCGTTTTAGGGATATATTATTCAAAGCAAAATGAGAAGAAAAGGGATATTATTTTAAAGATAATAGGCAGCTTTTTGGTTTTTCTTATTTTTTTAAGAATAGGTGTTTTATATGCAGGAAATCATATGTCAGTTTATGAACTGCCGTTACATCTGTGTAGCCTTGCAGGTTTTGTATGCTTTTTCCATGCTTTTTTTAAATGGGATTTTTTAGGACAGGTTTTATACAGCTTATGTCTGCCGGGAACAGTATGTGCACTTATATTCCCGGATTGGAGTTATTATCCGGCATTTAATTTTATTACACTTCAGGGCTTTATATTTCATGGCGGAATAGTGATCTATACTGTATTGGGGCTTATAGGAGAGGATATAAAGCCATCTATATTTAAAATGTGGAAAGCAATTGCTTTTCTTGTTATAATAGTACCTGTGATTTATGTATTTGACAGGCACTTTGATGTAAATTATATGTTTGTTTTAAGACCGTCACCGGATTCACCTCTTGAGTGGATAGACAATAAAACGGGCAGCTTATGGTATCTGCCCGGATATGCGGTGCTGGTTATGATAGTTGTTACACTAATGAATGTTTTATATGGAGCGATACATGGATTTAAGAGAAGAGATAACGACAATTAAAGGAATAGGAGATAAAACCGCAGCCTGCTTTGCCAAGCTTGGAATTCACAATGTAGGTGAGCTTATCAATACATTTCCGAGAGATTACATTTTTTACGGAGAACCGGTTGATATAAAGGATACAAAGATTGGTGTAAGAAATGTGGTTTGTGGCATGGTTTATTCTTATGTAGATGTAAAAAGAGTAAGAAGTCTTAAGATAGTTACCATGACAGTTAAGGATAGCTCGGGAACTCTTAAGATAACCTGGTTTAATCAGCCGTATCTTAAAAATCTATTTCATAAGGGCGAAACATATATTTTTGTCGGTGAGATAAAAATAAAAAATAATATGCGGGTTATGGAGCATCCGGAATATTATAAGCCGCGAGAGTATGAAAGCATGCGTCAGGAGCTTCAGCCTGTATATCCGCTTACTAAAGGTCTTTCCAATAAAACCTTTCAAAAGGCTGTTAGAAGTGCAAGATCTGCTTATCTTAATTTAAAGGATTATATACCTGTTGAAATAAGAAATGAAAACAATCTTATGGAGCTTACCGAAAGCTATGAAAATATTCATTTTCCAATGAATGAAGAGATTTTAAAAAATGCGATTCGAAGAACTGCATTTGATGAATTTTACAAATTTTTATATGAATTAAAGATATTAAAAAATGAAAATATAAAGCTTTCAAACAGTCACAAGATTATACAGGGAAAAGCTGTTGCTGAATTTATACAAAGCTTACCTTATGGTCTTACAAAGGGACAGCAGCAGGCGATAGAGGATATTTTGGCTGATATGGGCGGAGACAATGTTATGAACAGACTTGTTCAGGGGGACGTTGGCTCGGGAAAAACGGTAGTTGCGGCTGCATCACTTTTTGCCTGTGCAAAGGAAGGCTTTCAGGGAGCACTCATGGTTCCGACAGAGGTTCTTGCAAAACAGCATTATGATGAACTGTCTAAACTATTTTTGCGCTTTGGAATAAAAGTTAGTTATCTGGTTGGTTCAACACCTATTAAAGAAAAAAGAAGGATATATGAAGAGATATCCGAGGGAAGTATAGATATACTTATCGGAACCCATGCACTTATTGAATATAAGGTAGAATTTAAAAATCTTGCTCTGGTTGTAACTGATGAGCAGCACCGTTTTGGAGTTAACCAAAGAAACTGTCTCGCTTCAAAGGGAGATTATCCTCATGTTCTTGTAATGAGTGCGACTCCTATACCGAGAACTCTTGCCATAATTATGTATAGCGATCTTGATATATCGGTTATAAAGGAACTCCCTAAAGGACGAAAACCGATTAAGAATTGTGTGGTTGGTACAAATTACAGAAATACCGCATATAGATTTATCGCAGGACAGGTTGCTGAAAAAAGCCAGGTCTATGTGATATGCCCTATGGTAGATACGAGTGATACCATGGATTTGACTAATGTAATTGAATATACAGATACCTTAAAGGAAGCACTTCCTCCTGAAGTTGTTGTAGAAACCCTTCACGGAAAGATGAAGGCGGATGAAAAAAATGAAATCATGCAAAGGTTTCTGGATAGGAAGATTGATGTACTGGTTTCGACGACTGTAATAGAAGTAGGTATAAATAATCCGAATGCTACCGTTATGATGGTAGAAAACTCTGAACGCTTCGGACTTGCACAGCTTCACCAGTTAAGAGGTCGTGTGGGACGTGGAGATAAACAGTCCTATTGCATTTTTATAAACGGAAAAGAGGACGATGAAGAGGTAACCTCAAGACTTAAGGTTTTAGAGGATTCAAATGACGGCTTCTTTATAGCCGGTGAGGATCTTCGTATGCGTGGCCCGGGAGATTTCTTTGGTATAAGGCAAAGCGGTGATATGCAGTTTAATATAGCCGATATATATAACCATGCAGACATGCTCCGTCTTGCACAGGAGATACTTGATAAGCACAGCGACATAGTAGTACCTGATGTGGTAGAAAGTATAAAACAAATTAATATATAAATATGTAAATTAGAACGATTTTTGCTGACACATAATAATTCTACAAAAATTGGCAGATTATTTTTTCCTTGCTTACATATACTATATGTGTACCGGATAGAAAACCTCGGTACATGACGGTGAAACTTCCTTTCACATTTGCAATTTGATAAATTGATTAAGGTAAAAAGGAGAAAATGTTATGAGCAAGAATAGTGCAAGTGTTCCTGAAGCTAAATCAGCTTTGGACAGATTCAAGTATGAAGTAGCAAATGAGCTTGGTGTACCTCTTACTGATGGTTACAACGGTAACCTCACTTCCAAGCAGAACGGTTCTGTAGGTGGTATGATGGTTAAGAAGATGATCGCTGAGCAGGAAAGACAGATGTCAGGTAAGTAATTATCTGAAAGAAAAAAGATTATTTCCCTCCTATCAAGTGAAAAAGGGCTGCTATACTCGTTATCAAAGGATAATGGGCATAGCAGCCTGTTATTATTTAAAATATTGATTAAATATATTACATATAAAAATGTTGCTTGATTTTGATATACAAAGGTGGTAAATTCATAGAAGTAAATGTTTTAAGTAAGATAATATTTTAACGAGAAAACAGCAGAATTTAAATAAATATATCTTAGGAGATTCGTTATGAATAAAATCAAAATAATCACAGACAGCTCAAGTGATTTATCCCCGGAACAAATCAAAGAAAACGATATAGATGTAGATCCGTTATGTATTATAATGGATGATAAGTCATATCTGGATGGATTGGATACTGATTCGACGGAGATATTTAAATGGGCCGATGCCAACAAAACAACACCAAAGACAGCGGCAATCACCTATGAAAAGACGAAGGAACTGATAGAAAAGTATAAAAATGAAGGAGCTGACATACTTTTCTTTTGTATCTCGGAAGATATGAGTACCTGTTGCAATGTTGCGCGAATGGTTGCAGAAGATCTGGAATATGATGACCATGTGTTTGTTATTAATTCCATGAATCTTTCAACCGGTATAGGACTACAGATCCTTTATGCTGCGAGGCTTATTAAAGAAGGAAAGACCGCTTCTGAAATAGCAGCTCTTGTAAATGAAAGAAGGAGCAAGGTTCGAGCAAGTTTTGTAGTCGATACACTTACTTATCTCGGAAGGGGCGGAAGATGTTCAACTGCAACGGCACTTCTCGGAAATACTTTAAAGCTAAAGCCTGAAATTGTTGTTGAAGAAGGTAAAATGCATGTTGCAAAAAAATATCGCGGCTCACAGGATAAGGTTATTTTAAAATATGTAAATGATTTGAAGGAAGAACTTGTTAAAGCGGATCCGACTCAGGTATTTATAACACATTCTCATGCTTCGGAAGATGTTGTAAATAAGGTAAAAGAGTATCTTGAAGAATTAAATATTTTTGAAAATATTACCGAAACCAAAGCGAGTGGCGTTATTTCAAGTCATTGCGGACCGGGTACACTCGGAGTGCTTTTTTATGAAAAATAGATTTTCAAAAAATCGGAGGAAATAATATGAGTGATAATAAAAGAAATAATAAAATTCTTATTGCTATTATTGCGGTTCTTGCTGTTGTGGTTATAGGTCTGATTGCAGTAATTGTTAATAAGGGCAAAAATAAGGATGAGGACAATACCACTACAGAGGCTGTTACTGAAGAGATTAATGCAAGTGACAGTGATGCTGATAAAGCAGATAACAAAGATGATGTTCAGGATGAGGATAGCAATGAAGCCTCATCATCAAAAAATGATGAAGAAAAGCTTCTTTATTATGCAACAGTTACAAGTACAAACAGTTGGGAAAGTAACGGAAAACAATCCGGTCAGCTGGATATAAAGATAGTTAATAACAGCAGCAGTGAGTTAAAGGATTGGTCAGTTAAGATAGAGGTTGGAAAAGATACAACTTTGGACAGCTTCTGGAATTGTAATACGGATTTAAAGGACGGAGTGCTCACACTTACTCCTGTTGAGTATAATGGATCTGTTGCTTCCAAGCAGTCACTTGGTGATATAGGAATAATTGTAACTGCAGCATCGGCAGGGGATTTCAAGGCGATTAATCAGGCAGTTCTTTATGTTGACGGAGTCGAATATAAACAAACCGAAACAGCAGATGCAAAAGATGATGAGAATTCTGACAAAAAAGATGAAGACAAAACTGATGATAAAAAGGATGATTCCGAAAAACCAAAAAAGGATGACAATGGAAAAACACCTTATGATAACCATGGAAAGCTTTCTGTAAAAGGAACCGATATTGTTGATTCAAATGGAGATAAATTCCAATTAAAGGGTCCGAGTACACATGGTATAGCATGGTTCCCTGATTATGTAAGCTATGACACTTTTAAGACCTTCAGGGATGACTGGGGAGCAAATATGATCAGAATTGCCATGTACACTGATGAAAACGGTGGATATTGCAGTGGCGGTGATAAGGCATATCTTAAAGGTCTTGTGGATGAAGGCGTAAATGCTGCTACAGATTTGGGTATGTATGTTATAGTTGACTGGCATATACTTCACGATTTAAATCCTCAGGTTAATAAGGCGGATGCTATTGCATTTTTTGAGGAAGTAACTGAAAAATATAAGGATTATGATAATGTAATATATGAGATTTGTAACGAACCAAACGGCGGAACCTCATGGTCTGATGTAAAGAGCTATGCCGAAGAGGTTATACCTGTAATAAGGAAAAATTGTCCGGATGCAATCATAATTGTCGGAACTCCAACCTGGTCACAGGATGTTGATATTGCGGCAAATGATCCGATAACAGGTTATGATAATATAATGTACGCAGTGCATTTTTATGCAACTACACATAAGGATAATATCAGAAATAAGGCTCAAACCGCTTTAGATAAGGGCATCCCTGTATTTATAAGCGAATGCAGTATCTGTGATGCTTCGGGAAATGGTGCCATAGATTATGGTGAAGCAGAAAAGTGGTTTTCGTTTATAAATGATAACAATTTATCATATGCGGTATGGAACATATCAAATAAGGATGAAACTTCATCACTCATTTCTTCATCTTGCAATAAAACTTCAGGCTGGAGTGATGATGAGCTTTCTGAAACAGGAAAGTGGTTTAAGGATATAATGAGCAAATAATTATTATTTACGATAAAATGTGTTTAATATAATAAATTTGATATAAAAATAAGTTGACAAAATAAATTTAAGTTGACAAAATAAGTGAGGTTGTACATAATGAGAGTTATTGCGGGAACAGCCAGAAGTCTTCCTCTAAAAACAATAGAGGGACTTGATACAAGACCGACGACAGACAGAATAAAAGAAACGCTGTTTAATATTATGATGGGCTATATTCCTGAAGCTAATTTTTTGGATTTGTTTGCGGGAAGCGGTGGTATAGGAATAGAGGCTCTTAGCAGAGGAGCAACCGAATGCACCTTTGTTGAATTAAATCCAAAGGCTGTTGCCTGTATAGAGGATAATGTGGCATTTACACGATTTAAAGAAAAATCTCACATTATTAAGGCAGATGCGGTTTCTTATGTAAGAGGTCTGAAAAATATTGACTTTGATGTTATATTTATGGATCCACCATATGGAAAAGAACTTGAAAAACAGGTTCTTAGTGTGCTTGGTGACAAAAAGTTTTCTGAAGATACTCTTATAGTTATAGAAGCGGCATTAAATGAGGATTTCTCCTATGTGGATGAGATTGGCTTTGAGATAACAAAAGAAAAAAGGTATAAAACCAATAAACATATATTTTTAAAGAAAAGGGACTAAATTATGACAGTAGCTATTTATCCGGGAAGCTTTGACCCTGTAACGCTTGGACATTATGATATTATTAAGCGTTCTTCAAAGATTTTTGACCATGTAATTGTAGGAGTTTTGAACAATACATCAAAAACACCATTGTTTTCTTTGGAAGAACGTGTTAAAATGTTGAAGGATGCAGTGGTGGATTTACCAAATGTATCCGTTGAGTCCTTTGAAGGACTTCTTGTCGATTTTGTAAAACAAAAGAAGACAAATGTTGTAATAAGAGGACTTAGGGCTTTGACAGATTTTGATCTCGAGATGCAGATGGCACAGAGTAATCGAGTTGTTGCCCCTGATGTTGATACAGTGTTTTTATCAACCAGCAATGAATATTCATACTTGAGTTCAAGTGTGGTAAAAGAGTATGCCAAGTATGGAGTTGATTTAAAGGACTTCGTACCTGAATGTGTTATATCAAAACTTATAGATAAGATGAAATAAGCGTAGGAGGATATGAAGATAATGGGTAAAAAAGGCGTAGAGGAAATGATAGACCAGATTGAGATATTTATTGATAGCTGTAAATTTCAGCCTCTGTCTCAGACTAAGATAGTAGTTCATAAGGATGAGCTTGAATCTATGCTTGAAGAGCTTAAGCTTAAGCTTCCAAGTGAGATAGAAAGATGCCGAAAGATTATGCGCAATAAAGAGGCAATTCTTGCAGATGCAAGAACACGTTCTGATGCTATCATTACTGAATCAGTTAACGAAGCTAACCGTCTTGTTGACCAGCACAATATAACAGAGCTTGCTAATGTAAGAGCCAATGAGATACTTGAGATGGCTAGAAATCAGGCACAGCAGATAGTTGATCAGGCTTCAGAGGAGGCTAATGAAATCAGACTTGGTGCTATGTATTATACAAAGGACAAGCTTTCTGAAATGAGAGATCTTTACAACAGAATTCATGATGTTGAAAAGGAAAATTACAGAACGCTTATTGAGTCTCTTGAGAGTGATACATACGTATTTGACAATAATATAAGTGAGATGGAAGCAAATATTAATCTTCTTACCGCATCAAGCAATATGTCATATGAAGAGACAGAAGAGGATGAAGGTGTATATGAAGATGCACGTCCACAGCCTGTAGTAAGTCGTGATGGTCAGCCTGAACAGCCTTTAGCAAGTGATGAATATGGCGATGACATCGATGTTTACGGCGAGCAAAATGACGATGATGATTTTGACGATGATGATGAAGATTTTTTAGATGAGTAATAATCATACATCACAGATAATTATAATAAAAGTAATGACAGACCATATGTTGTGAAAGCACATATGGTCTTTGTTATTATATATTTTTTTATGGATAATCCGGAATTCTTAATTACATTTTTTGTTTGAAGTATCGCTGATATTCCGCCAAAGGATGAAAGTGCAAGTACCAGGGCGGTTTTTTGCCTTGGTGGAAATAGCAGGCTTGTTGATGCGATAAGAGTACCCTTTGTAATTTCTGTAATTCCGGAAAGAATAGTTTTTATTATTTCTATCAATGATAAAGTATGTGTACTGTAAGTTAAGCTGAAAGTATTACACAGCTTATTATAAAGTAAAGAAATATCAAAAGACATAATCATTTCGCTGATTATCGAACAAATAATTATATAAAACCCGACATATGTAATCTGAATAATTGTTGACAAAATTATATCATCATTGCCTTTGAGGTTGTTGGTTATATCTGATTTTTTTTCAGTTCCTTGTGCTTTTCTTTTTTTGAAAAATTTATTTAAAGAAAATACTATTAAAATATAAAAAATATATGGCGTATAAATTAAAAATACGGCATTAAAAAATGAAAAGTTTTTATTCAGTACATTTGCCACGATATAGCCTGATAAAAACATAGGACTGCAATTGTTGCATAGCGGACATAGAATATTTCCTGTTTCTTTGCTATAGGCATTACATTTTACAAATTCGGCTGAATTTTTGGCTCCAAGAGGATATCCGCAGAAGATTCCCGTAAATAGTGTGATTAAAACGGCATAATTTTTTTGTTTATCTTGTGGAAGCAGGTTAATTTTTTTAACTATTAACGCAGAAATAAGCATAAAAGGAAGCAGCAAGGGTATTACATTGTTGAACCATAGCATAAGACCGTCGGCAGCACCCTTAAATACTATTTCATTTTCGTGTATTAATGCCAGCAAAATAATCATATAAAAAAATATCACAGCCATAATATTATTAAAAAATTGATTTATAAAATATATGCTGTGATATTAATTTTATGAGATTTTAAGTTGTTAAATCTATGCTGTAATATAATTTTATGAAAATTTAATTTATTAAATCTATGATGCAGTATTATTGTTTCTTTGAAATGAATTTTAATTATCAAATATCGGTATGTTTGTTTTAAAGTCATTATCTATATATGTTTCCAGAGTGTTAAACAATAATTTTCTGTATAATTCTGAAGCGGCTATATCAAGGTTCCACATCCTTTTGGCAATAGCATATCCTGAATCTGAGTTAGCAGATATAATTTTGTCAAAATCGGATTTTTTTGTTATGACAGGAATTAAACTTCCTTCATTTATCCTTTTGATCAATTCCGAACTTGATTTTCTGAAGGATAAAATACTAGCATAAAATGCAGTGCCATATTTATAAAAGCTGTCTCTGTCTTTTTCTTCGTAGCCGGTTACCAGATGGAGCAGTGCCCTGTTGATTCTGGTTTCTGTGATATCCTTTGATTTTAAGGCTTTAATTAAATCCTCGTAATTGATACACAAATCGACTTTCTTTAATTTGTTTAATAATGAATTGTTTAAATCACATATTTCTTTTTTGGAAGAAAAATTCATACATGCTGCCTGAATAAAAGGCATTATGGATGATGGTGAAAGCGGATACTCTTTATTATACATTTCCATAAAATAACAAAGGGCATCCTGAGGCATATCATTTTTAAGTCTTATTTCCAAATCTTTCTTTTGAGTATCTTTTGTACTGCATACCGAAACCTCACTAATGGCTTTTCGTATGGCGTAAGCTGAACTGATAGAGCCGTTTATGTTCTCGTCCTTATAATCGGCAATTTCGCGTTTTATTAGGACAGGTTTGATTTTTGAATTGATTCTTTTTAAAGCGCATAGATATTCTATGGCAAGAATATTATTGGGCTTTGAAATTATCTCTGTTATACCGGATATATTGCTTTTTATATTACCTTCTGATGAGGCTTCTATATAGCCTGTTAAAGCTTTTTGTCTGGCAGAAGGATATGAGAGACCGCATTTTTGCTCTGATTTTAAAATATTAAGATATTCTTCGGGTTCATCGATTATAATATCCGTAATTATATTAAATAAATCCATATCGTCATTTTCTGCACCGAAGCAAAGATAATCAACGGAATTTAATTTGTCAAGAAGTGATACGGCCCCGGAAGCAAAATCGTAGGCACTTCCGGTTGAGTAAACATAAGGAAGCTCAAGACAAAGGTCAATTCCGGAAAGAACAGCCATATATGCGCGTGTAAATTTATCGCAGATTGCAGGTGTGCCACGTTGGGTAAAATTGCCGCTCGTTAAGGCTATGCTATAGTCTGCGCCGGTTAATTCTTTTGCTTTGTTCAGCATATAAAGATGTCCGTTATGAAATGGATTATATTCAGCTATAATTGCAATTGTCTTCATAAATTTGTTCTCCGTATTTTTATAAAATAATTATATATTATTTAAAGTAAAAAATAAACTCAAATTAATAATTTACTCTTTACACATAGGTATAAAATAAAGTAGAATAGCTATAGCATATTATTCTGAGGTGTCAAAAAATGAATCGAACATAAATTCGAAAAAGGTATTGACAACCATTCCATTTTATATTATATTGTTAAAAACGAACAAATGTTCACTGGGAGGTAAAAAGTATTATGGCAAGTGAAGAGAAACAAAAGGCATTGGATGCCGCTTTGGCACAGATTGAAAAGCAGTATGGTAAGGGCTCGGTCATGAAGCTTGGAGATAAATCTGCACATATGAATATTGAGGTTGTTCCTACAGGTTCATTAAGTCTTGATATAGCACTCGGACTTGGCGGTATGCCAAGAGGAAGAGTTATAGAGATCTACGGACCTGAATCAAGTGGTAAGACTACAGTTGCACTTCATGTTGTTGCAGAAGTTCAAAAGATGGGAGGAATCGCAGGCTTTATCGATGCTGAACATGCTCTTGATCCTGTATATGCAAAAAATATTGGTGTGGATATAGACAACTTATACATATCTCAGCCGGATAACGGCGAACAGGCACTTGAGATAACCGAAACCATGGTAAGATCAGGTGCGGTTGACGTAATCATAGTTGACTCTGTTGCGGCTCTTGTTCCAAAGGCAGAGATTGATGGTGAGATGGGTGATTCTCATGTAGGACTTCAGGCGAGACTCATGTCACAGGCATTGAGAAAGCTTACAGGTATTATCAGTAAATCAAACTGTGTAGTTATTTTTATAAATCAGTTGAGAGAAAAGGTAGGAATTTTATTTGGTAATCCGGAAACTACAACCGGTGGTCGTGCACTTAAATTTTATTCTTCAGTCAGACTTGATGTTAGAAGAATAGAAACTCTTAAGGTAGGCGGTGAAGTAGTCGGAAACCGTACAAGAGTTAAGGTCGTTAAGAATAAGATTGCACCACCTTTCAAAGAAGCAGAATTTGATATCATGTTCGGCAAAGGTATTTCAAAGGAAGGCGATATTCTTGATCTTGCTGTACAGTATGAAATTATCAATAAATCAGGAGCATGGTATTCGTACAATGGCGAAAAGATCGGACAGGGACGTGAGAATACAAAGATTTATCTTGCAGAACATTCTGATTTTTCTTCACAGGTTGAAGGTATGGTAAGAGCTAAATGCGGTATTGGCGATTCGGATGACGCAGATACAGCAGGAACATCAATTTCGTCAGGAGACACATACGAGGTATAATTTTATATGAATAATTCAAAAGCTTGTTATTCGGCTTTTGATACGGCGGTTTATCTGCTTACCTTTAAGAGCAGAACCTCCAAGGAGATAGTGGATAAACTGAAAAGTAAAGGGTATAGTGATTGTGAAATTGATAAAGCTATGGATAAGCTTTTGGAATATAACTTTATCAATGATGAGAACTATACTCTTTCTTATATCAAGAGCAATGTAAATAAAAAGGGAATAAAGTTAATATACAGGGAACTGGCTGAAAAAGGGATAGATAAGTCTCTTGCAGAGGAAAAGGCTTGCGAACTTTCAGTGGCTGATATGGAAGAAGAGAAGATAGAGGATATCTTTAAGAGACGATTTATCAGTTTTGATTTAAGTGATATTAAGGCTCGAAACAGGGTTCAGTCGTATTATTTACGAAGAGGTTTTTCTTTTGAAAAAATTAGTAAAATTGTTAAAAAATATAGAGAAAATGATGAAATTAGCGAAAGTTTATAATACATTTTTAACAAAAAAAATAATTATTTCCTTGACACTTATATAAAAAAAGTATAATATTTAACTGTTGTATTTTATGCAATGAAAACTTAATAAGGAGGTGCTCCTGAGTAATGCTATATATAATCTTCGCTATAGTGTTGGTTTTAGCAGTTGTCATAACTTGGTTTGTCGCTGTTGCATATAGAAAGAATATTGCAGAGGCTAAGGTTGGAAAAGCTGAGGATAAGGCAAGAGAGATTATAGATGAAGCACTTAAAAGTGCCGAAGCAAAAAAGCGTGAAACACTTCTTGAAGCTAAGGAAGAAGCCCTTAAGACTAAGAATGACATTGATAAAGAAGTCAAGGAACGTCGTAGTGAGCTTCAACGTATGGAAAAGCGTGTTTTATCAAGAGAAGAAAATATTGATAAAAAGACTGAAGCTGTTGAAAAGAAGGAAGCTTTTTTATCTAAGAAGGAAGCTGAACTCGATGCTAAAAAGCGTGAAATATCGGATTTGGAAGCAAAAAGAACTCAGGAACTTGAGCGAATCTCAGGTTTGACCTCTGAACAAGCAAAGGAATACTTATTAAAGACTGTTGAAGACGATGTTAAACATGAAACTGCAGTCATGATCAAAGAATTAGAAACTAAAGCAAAAGAAGAAGCCGATAAGAAGGCAAAGGATTACGTTGTTACAGCAATACAAAAGTGTGCTGCTGACCACGTATCAGAGACTACGATTTCGTTGGTACAGTTACCTAATGATGAGATGAAGGGAAGAATTATAGGTAGAGAGGGTAGAAATATTAAGACTCTTGAAACCTTGACAGGCGTTGACTTGATTATAGATGATACACCTGAAGCAGTTGTTCTTTCAAGCTTTGATCCTATAAGACGTGAAGTTGCAAGAATTGCACTTGAAAAGCTTATAGTTGACGGAAGAATTCACCCGGCAAGAATCGAAGAGATGGTTGAAAAGGCTCAAAAAGAAGTTGAGACCATGATGAAAGAAGAGGGTGAAGCTGCAGCTCTTGAAGTTGGAGTGCATGGTATTCATCCGGAATTAATTAAATTATTAGGTAGAATGAAATTCAGAACAAGCTATGGACAAAATGCTCTTAAGCATTCCATAGAGGTTGGACTTTTGTCCGGTTTATTAGCAGGAGAATTGGGTGAAGATGTTCGTCTTGCTAAACGTGCAGGTTTGTTGCACGATATCGGAAAATCAATTGATCATGAAATGGAAGGATCGCATGTAACTATTGGTGTGGATTTGTGTAAAAAATATAAGGAAACACCTACAGTTATCAATGCGGTTGAGGCACATCACGGAGATGTTGAGCCTCAGAGTTTAATTGCTTGCATAGTTCAGGCTGCTGATACAATTTCAGCTGCAAGACCGGGTGCAAGAAGAGAAACGTTGGAAACTTACACGACACGTCTTACATCATTGGAGGAAATTGCCAATGGATTTAAGGGTGTTGAAAAGACTTTTGCTATTCAGGCAGGTAGAGAAATTCGTGTTATGGTAGTTCCAGATCAGGTAACTGATGAGGATATGATTTTACTCGCAAGAGATATATCCAAGAAGATTGAGGATGAACTTGAATATCCGGGACAGATTAAGGTTAACCTTATTCGTGAGTCAAGAGTTACCTATTTTGCAAAATAACAAAAATAAAGGGTGCGTAATTATTCGCACCCTTTTAACATTAGTAAAAATGACAAGGTGACTGTCCCTCACGTTATATATACATGGAGGCTTAAAATATGAATGAATTTAAAAGAAAAAAGATGGAACTTTTGTGCGAATCAAAGATTGTAGAGTTATATAGGGATTATCTTGAAACTCCGGATGGCAGAATTGTAGAATATGATTTTATTAAACACAAAAAGGGTGGTGGTGCAGGTATCCTTTTAGTGGATGAGAATGAATATACATATTTTGTCAGACAATACAGAAATGCCATAGATAGATTAAGTGTTGAAATTCCTGCGGGAGCATTTAATTATCCTGATGAAGAGGGAAAGGTTTGTGCTCTTCGTGAAGCCGAAGAAGAGACCGGTTTTATACCTCAGGAGGTATATCATGTTACCAATCTTGTGTCTTCTATCGGAACCTTTGATGAAACAACAGATGTATATATCGGAACCAATTTAAAAAAGGGTTCAAAGCATTTTGATGAAAATGAGTTTATTGAGCTTTTACATGTACATATAACAGAAGCAATAAATATGATATATGATGGTACAATTGTTGACAGCAAAACAATTGCAGCAATATTTGCATATAGGGAAATGAAGTCAAGCGGAATAATTAAATAGTTTTATTGGATAAATAGAATCAAAAGGAATAATTAAATAGTTTTTAACATAAAAAATAGAGAACGGTTTGTTTTCTATTTTTTTGTTAGGAGGATTATTATGTCGGGTTCCGGTAAGCTTCAGAATTACAATGAGTTAATTGTTTCCATGGCTGCTGTGTTTTTTTCAAGTCTGGTAATTAACATAATAATTAAAAAAGGAGTTTCATTTGATTATCTGGTTTTTTCCATAGAAGACATAAAAAGGGTTATTAATCTTCCTGTGATTTCATCATTCTTTATCCTCTTAATAAAGAGAATGAAGCAGCTTATCTTGATAATTATCCTGATGAAGCTGGTTAAACCGGAGATAGTATATAATTCTTTAATTATATTATTGAGTGTTTTATACGGAATAATTATGTCTGTACAGGCACATATCGGTGGAATATATTATTCGGGTGTTTTTATAGTCAGTGTTTTGCCTCATTATATTTTGTATTTTTTATGTATAGATTTGATATATAAATTTTATAAGGGAAGGGTGTTTAATAAAAATAAAGTCAGATTTATATCATCTATACTTATGTTAACCATGATTGGGGTGTTTCTTGAAGAAAATTTTTTAAGATTTTTTTTCGATTAAAAAAACAAGATGTAGTAAATCAAAAGTCAAAGCTTTCTCTATTTTGTAGAATGAGGCAAAAAACGTAGATTTTACAATGGTTTACAGAAAAAAATCTACTTGATTTTATGTTAATTAGAATTTAAAATCATACTTGTAGGCAAAATATGACATAATATTTTTACTTATTTTTCTTTATGACATATTGTAACATTTTATGCCTGAATGATAAGGGGAATATCCATGGGAGAGTATGTTGACAAATATATAAATTACTTAAGTGAAGTAAAAAGGTCAAGTGGAAATACCATTTCATCTTATAAAAGAGATTTACTTAAGATGTGCAAATATTTTAGCAGCAATGGTATTGAAGACGTACATGATGTAAATGCTACGGACTTAAGTACATATATTAGCTCATTGGACAAGCAGGGTATGTCCTCGGCAACTATATCAAGAAATGTTGCGAGCATTAAATCTTTCTTCATGTATTTATTCAAGAATAAAGTTATCTCTGAAGATTGCACCGATAAGCTTAAGGCTCCGAAGATTGACAAGAAGGTTCCTGATGTTTTATCCATCGAGGAGATAAATCTTTTATTGGAACAGCCTTCCGACAGAAGTAACAAAGAAATAAGAGATAAAGCTATGTTGGAGCTTCTTTATGCAACGGGCTTAAGAGTATCCGAGCTTATTTCTATTAAGCTTGAGGATGTAAATCTTACGCTTAATTATATATTGTGCAGGGATAATAACAAGGAAAGAGTAATTCCGATTGAAAATACTTGTAAATCGGCATTGGAATATTATATAAAAAATGCAAGACCTGATATGTGTGGAGACAGTGCTCTTCTTTTTACCAACCTAAAAGGAGAGAAGATGACCAGACAGGGCTTTTGGAAGCTTATTAAAGCCTATGCGAGAAAAGCGGGAATTGATAAGGATATAACACCACACATGATAAGACACTCTTTTGCATCGCATCTCGTTAATAATGGTGCGGATTTAAAAGCGGTTCAGGAAATGCTTGGGCACTCGGATATATCAACCACACAGATATACCTTAAGAGCCGCCAAAGCAAACTCAAACAAGAATACGACAAGGCACATCCGCGTGCTAAATCATAATAATAAAAATACCTACTGAAAATTAGACGGTTAGAAGTGCTAGCCATCAATTTGCTAAATCAGTGCATATGTACTTTTAAAATTCGCACGAAATCGATAAACTCGCTTCGCTCAAACATATCGATTTCCGGGCGAATTTTTTCAAGTCCATATTGCTGATTTTACGCAAATCGGACTAAATGCACTTCTAACCGTCTAATTTTCAGTAGGTATTTTTGAATATATTTAAATTGACAGATTAGAATGGATGTATAATGTTAATATATCTAACAATATCAGTTATAAATTTTTTTGAGATTTGAAAGCTTGGTGCCCGTGTTTTGGAGCATGAGGTCGAGTATTGTGATTGCACACATGGATTCGACAACTACAACCGCACGCGGCCCTATGATTGGGTCGTGTCTGCCCTTTATGGAAAGGGTGGTATCCTGCTTATCGCTTGTTACGGTTTGCTGCTCTTTAAATATGGACGGAGTTGGTTTAAATGAGGCTTTTAATATTATGTCCGATCCATCGCTTATTCCGCCGAGTATTCCGCCGGAGTGGTTGCTTGTTTTTTCAACATTATTGTTGTTCATATGGAAATTGTCGTTATTTTCAGAGCCTAATCGGTTGGTTACAGATAAACCGTCGCCGATTTCAACAGCTTTAACAGCACCGATTGACATGACAGCCTGTGCTAAGAGTGCATCCAGCTTGTCAAAAACCGGCTCGCCTATTCCGGCAGGAACACCACTTATTATACATTCTACAGATGAACCTACGGAATCGCTTTCTTTGATTATATTTTTTAGGTAATCGCTTGCTTTTGAAGCACATAAAGCATCCGGCATATAAAAAGGATTTTTATTTATTTCTTCTTTATCAAAATTATTTTTATCTATAGACAACTCGCCGATAGAATTGACATATGTACAAAAATTGATTCCAAGCTCGTTTAGTATTTTTATGGCTACCGCACCTGCTGCGACACGACCTATGGTTTCACGTCCGGAGGAACGTCCGCCGCCTCTGTAATCCCTGAAACCGTATTTTTCGTCATAAGTATAATCCGCATGTCCCGGACGATAACAGCTTGCTATATTTCCGTAATCTGTGGAATGGTGGTCCTTGTTATATACGATAAGAGAGATGGGGGTACCGGTAGTTTTTCCCTCAAATGTACCGGACAATATCTCTACTTTGTCATCCTCGTTTCTTAAGGTTGTAAACTCGTTTTGACCGGGCTTCCTTATGTCTAAGAATTTTTGAATATCATTTTCTGAAAGGGAAAGACCCGCAGGGCAGCCGTCTATAACAACTCCTACACCTTTTCCATGGGATTCTCCCCAGGTGGTTATTTTAAACAGTTTTCCAAAGCTTGAACCGCTCATAGATTATTCCTCGCTTGATTTTATAATATTCATAACTTCGGATAAGCTAAAATAATAAAAATATTTATACTTATCCAATTTAATTGCGTGATACAATTTGTATTATATATGCTTTCTAAAAAAAATAAAGTATTTTTGTAAATTAATTTTTTCTTTACAAAGCAAAGGCATTATGTTAATATAATCAAGTCGTTCACTTAGTAAAAGGAATCTCCGCCCTTTACCCGGTGAATAGATTAATTATTATGTAAAGGAGGATGTAATATGATTACAGCAGAAATGAAGAAAGAAATTATTGAAAAGTATGGACGCAACGAGGGTGATACAGGTTCACCGGAGGTTCAGGTAGCATTACTTACAGCCAGAATTAATGACCTCAATGAGCATTTTAAGGTTCATCCAAAGGATCATCATTCAAGACGTGGTCTGCTTAAGATGGTAGGTCAGAGAAGAAATCTTCTTGCTTATCTTAAGAGCAAGGATATCGAGCGTTACAGAAAGCTTATCGAGGCTCTTGGACTTAGAAAGTAATAATTATAAAAGGCATCAGGCGGCAGTCTTGATGCCTTTTTCGTTATACAAATATGACTTGCAAGTATGGTTATTGATAATAAACAAACAAGATTTTTCAAACTTAAATCTTTATAAGGAGAAGTGGGTGTTAAAATGAATGATATTAATGTATGGGATAAGGTAATAGATGAATATAAAGAGGTTAAAGCAGATAGATATATGGGTATATTCGGATATCCGATTAAGCATACACTTTCGCCGATTATACATGATACTATTTCAGATGAATATTTACTGGGCGAAAGATATATACCCTTTGAGGTAGACAGTAATCTGGGGGAATACGTCAAGTCAGCGTATGATAGTGGAATAGTGGGCTTAAATATTACAGTTCCTTATAAGGAAAAGGTTATTCCGTATCTTTACGATATTGATGAGGATGCAAAAAAAATAGGTGCGGTTAATACGCTAGTCAGAACTGACAAAGGATATAAAGGTTACAACACGGATATGGAAGGGCTCTATCGCTCGATAAAGGAAGCAGGTGCAGAAATAAAAGACAGTGAAGTGATTATGCTTGGTGCCGGAGGAGCTGCCAGAGCAGTTGCATATATGTGCAAAAAATACGGTGCTAAAAAGATTTATATAATAAACAGAAGCATAGATAAGGCCAAAAGACTTGCGGAGGATATGAATGAGGATGCTTCTTTTAAAGCATTCATCCCTGTCCCTGTAAATGCTTATAAGGATATTCCAAAAGGAAAATATATAATAATCCAGTGCACTTCAATCGGACTTAAAAATGAAGCTGGATTACCTCTTATAAATGATATGGATTTTTACCGACAGGCAGTATTTGCTGTTGATTTAATATATAATCCTGCAAAAACCCCGTTTGTAAAATGTATGGAGAAGCTGGATATACCTGCAATAAATGGCTTAAAGATGCTATTATACCAGGGAATTATAGCTAATGAGATATGGAATGATATTAGAATTGATGATGCTGTTTTGGGAAAAATATATTCTAAATTAATTAAAAAGTTATATTATTAATAAAAATATTTATAATAATTATTGTTAAATTTGCACAAACATTAAGATATTTCAAGGAAATACCGATATACTAAGTAGTAAATTATGTAAATTAAACCAATAAAAAACATAAGTTTTTTTGTGTTTTAATTGACCTTGACCACAAAATTTTGTATAATATTACTAACTGGGTTCGTGTTTCGTTGGAGGTGACTTCATTGGCAAAAAATATTAAAGATAATAATGATTATAAAATAAATAATTTAAATAATAATCCTTTGAAAAATAACAATGGTTTCACTTTGGTTGAAATGATTGTTACTTTTCTTGTCTTGGGAATCTTACTTTCTGTATCTGTCATGAGTCTTATGGCTTGGCAGGATTGGGCGGATTTCAACAGAGAAAATGAATATGCGGAAACCTTGTTTTTGGCTGCACAAAACCAGCTTTCCGAATATAGCTCTAACGGAACACTTTCTGATTTTTCTGAGAGAGCATATAAGGAGGCTTATGGCAATAAGGTAGACCTTAATTCTATATACTATGCAGAAGGTCAAACCTTTACGGCGGAGTTAAAGCAGGAAAACAGTGTATGGGTTTCAAAAAATGCCGGTACCTTATGCTATGCAATGGCAGACAAGGGAGATTATAAGAAGTATCTTGCAGGAGAAGAAACCGAAAGCCCGACTGCAGCTATAGCCTTTGAGCTTTTGGAAAGCTATGTATATGATGTGAGCATCTTAAATGAAACCATATGTATAGAGTTTTCTCTTGAGGATGGTCAGGTTTTTTCAGCCTTTTATACCGATAAATTCACTTCAAAGGACGAGACGGATTATGAGGCTTTTGAATATAATAACTCCAATGAAGCCTTAAGAGGTCTTGTAAATATAGCTACAAGATACGAGTCCTATCGTAAGGACAGAATGGTAGGCTACTATGGCGTTGATACCCTTTCGGCTGCTTTAGTTTCCAAAAATGACAAGCCGACCATATCAAAGATTTCTCTTAATAACGAAGAAACCTTAAATCTTTCCTTTAAGCTTGGAAAATACGCTTCGGCTACAAACGAGCTGACATATGATATATCGGTTTATGACAATGAAACCAAGAAAAAGGTACTTGATATAACGCTTGATACCTCTGCATATCATCTTAAAAATTATGAAAACAGACAGACGGTACCTTGTAATGTAATCAGATACAATTATGATGCATCCGGTAACGCTGCTGCAGAGGAGCTTGGAAAGCTTGATATACTTGCCTATCTTGATAAGGATAATCAGGTAAGGGTAGTGCTTGATGCGGCAGATGCGGCTGCTACAACTTATCTTTACAATGAAGAATTTGATAAGCTTTACGATGCTGCAAATATTAAAAGCGGTTCGGCTAAATTTTCAAAGACCTTAAGCTTCCATAGATTTGGAATAGATGCCGAAAAGATATATTGTTCACTTCAGGGCTACAGCTCTAAGTATAAAGCAACCTCTGTTAAGCAGAGTAACGTGTCTGATGCTTACTTTGCAAATGAAACGGTTGGTAAAGAAATCGTAGAGGATTTAGGTGAGGTTGATCATTTTAACTATACCGTAAAAAATGCCAGACATCTTTACAATGTCAGATACCTTGAGGATATGTCCGAGGCTAATCTTGCAAAATATAAAAAGACAAATGAAGAAACTGCATATATTACCTATGCACTTATAAAAGATATAGACTGGGCAGAATTTGTAAAAGGCGAGAATTATTATGCTACGGATAAAACCGGAGTAAAATACGATGACTATTATAAAAAACATGAAAATATAAACATAATGACTGACACAAGCTTTGCATCTATCGGAAAGCTCAGGATGTATGATAAGTTTATAGGCAATGAATATAAAGTAAGTGGTATCAATATAAATGAAAAGTTTAATGTTATAAGCGGTCTTTACGGATATGACAATGATACCATAAATGATATAGAAAAGCCTGTAGGATTGTTTAACAGAAATTACGGTTTAATTAAAACCGCAATGCTTGACAACATTCAGGTTACCAGCAGCAGCGATAAGGTTGGTGCTTTTTGTGGTGTCAATGTGGCAGGTGCTCTTGCCAATGGTGAAAGAACCGGTGTGCTTACTAAACTCACAGTATTAAACACAGGCATCAATACAAAGTCTGCCAGCGTTATACTTGGAAAAGAGCATGTTGGCGGAATAGTCGGATATCTTCAGGGAGTAAGCGAGGATGATACAACAGGAGAAGCCTTTAACGAAATAACTCTTTCCGAGCTTACCAATTATGCCAAGGTTACCGGAGACAAATACGTTGGAGGTATAATCGGCGAGGTAAGAACTTCAAAGACAAAGCCTATAAAAATAGTTGTAGATGAGTGTATAAATAAAGGTGCGGTGCTTGCTTCAAACAGTGAGGTTGATTCGGATGGAATTGTAACCGTAAAGTCAAATACTGATCCGACAAAAGCTAAGTATATCGGTGGTATAACCGGATATACTGCAAACGTATATGCAAATAATCACAAGGATGAGGATAAGGTTCAAGAGCTTATAACCCTAAGAAACTGTGTGAGCTCACCGGTTTACTCGGACAGTGATTTAACTGCACTTTTGGATGACAGTATAGATAATGCTGCAAATGTCCTTTCATCCAAGCTAAATGGTGTATATGTCGGAGGTATAGTAGGCTATAACTACTACAGTACGATTCAGAGCTGTACTACCAAGGGCGAAAAGGGAAAACAGGGTTATGTTTTCGGCTACAGATATGTCGGAGGTATCGTAGGCTTTAACCAGGGACCTGCTAGCGGAATAAAAGGCGGTAATGATAGTGTAAGCGGAATAAATGAGGCAAATGTTGTCGGTTGCGAATATGTAGGAGGTATTACAGGATGTAATGCCGATGTTGATTCTGTTAAGGTCAATGAGGAAGCAATCGCAAAAGGATTAGACATAAACGGAAAGAATTTAAATGAAATCCTTGAATCTTCGGATATTATAGTTGTTCCGGATACAGATAAAAACCCTGAAAACAAGATAGAAAACTGGGTAAATAAGGGTGTTATATTTGCAACGGGTAAATATGCCGGAGGTATTTCCGGTTATAACTGCGGCTGGATATTTAATTGTAACAGTGAAGTTGAAAGTGCCGAGATAGAAGGTTTCTTCCAGTCGACTTATTCAAACGGCGATTATACCGGCGGTATAGCAGGATATAACAACGGTATTATCGGTAATACAAAAAGAGAAGCTGCGGCAAACGGCGAATATGTAATAAGCAGCGGAAATAAATCGGCAGATGAACGTAAAATATCTGCAGTATGTTACACGTCCGGTAAGAATTATGTCGGAGGTATCGTAGGCTATAATGATGTTGATGCGATAGTTGAAGATTATGAGCTTTCGGGCGGATATATCCTCGGTGACAGAAACAACAGCTCATTTGTCGGAGGATATGCAGGATTTAATGCATCATTAAGACTTCTTATGGATGACAACGGAAATGCAAGAGCCATTATTTCAAAGCCAAACAGAGTAATAGGAAAGTACTTTGTAGGCGGAAGTGTAGGCGGTAACATTTTAAATACTAACCGTACCGATAACATACCTACCGAATTTAAAACAGATAATTTCCTTGGAACAATATACGGTAAAGCATTCGTTGGAGGCTTTGTAGGATACAATCTTATAACAAATACTTCGGCTTTATCATACAATGGCGAAAATGATCTTGATGTTTCATATGTAATTCAGCAAAAGATTGTTGACGCATTTGATGAATCGGATAAAAAGAGTATTTCCGACAATGAAAAGCTTATCGAAAAAGTTGCCATACTTAACGGAGTTAAAAGCGGAGCAATAGGTAATGTTAATGCATCGGCTGCAACTATGTACATCAGCGGAAGCAATGAGCAGATGACTCAAAACTCACTCGGAAGAATTGAAGCTGATATATATGTGGGCGGTGTCCTCGGATATAATGATGATAATACAAGAATTTATATAAAGAATGTTGAAAATACAACTCCAATAATTG
>CACWQH010000029.1 GCA_902762955.1 uncultured Lachnospiraceae bacterium | reverse complement strand
AAGCTTGCACATTACGGTAATTTTAAAAATGCAAATAATCTCATCATAATGGCAGGAGATAAAAATACGGATAATGATGAAAAATGCGGTTACTATGGAGAAAAAATAGCTTTATATGCACAGACTCTCGGACTTAATACCTGCTGGGCAGCACTTACATTTAGCAGAGGTAAGGTCAGAAAGATGCTTGATGAGGGTGACAGGTTATGTGTTGTTATAGCTTTTGGATATGGAGAAAATGATGGCGTAGAAAGAAAGAGCAAGAGCATAGAAGAGGTTGTGGCTTCTAAAGGAGATATGCCGGATTGATTTGAAAAAGGTGTTAAGGCGGCGCTTCTTGCGCCTACAGCAGTCAATCAGCAGAAGTTTAAATTTGGAATTAAGGACGGCAAGCCTGTGGCTGTTGTATCAGGCAGAGGACCTTGCGTTAAGGTGGACCTTGGAATTGCAAAATATCATTTTGAGGTTGCATCAGGTAGGAAGGTTGAATAGTATAAGCAGATAATTAAATCTGTCAAAAAAGATTGATTTATGTAATAAAGTGTGCTAACATATGCGAATGAAAATTAGATACATGCGATAGTCGGTGCCGATAGACGAAGATTATGCTTATTTCATTTTAAATATTGGATGTGGCATATGAAAGGTCTTGACGTTAAAAGGGAAGCAGGTGTGAATCCTGCACGATCTCGTCACTGTATTAGAGGAGTATGGGATATATGCAATTATATGTGTTTAAACAGAATATAATTGCAGCCACTGATAATTATTTTATTGGGAAGGTATATCCTGTATGAGGATGCTTAAGCCAGGAAACCTGCCGATTATTTAGGGTACAGGGATAAAATCCCGGATTACGAGGCATTAATCGTACCGTCAAAACACGAATTATTTCGGGTTCTTCTTTTAATGTCTTTTACTCTTTATGTAGAAGACTATTTTACTTTATTGAGTTTTTTCTGTGAAGTATAACTCTTTATGTAGAAGACTATTTTACTTTATTGAGTTTTTTCTGTGAAGTATAATACCGGGAAACAAACGGATAAGAGTGGATTTTATTTTCGTACTTGCATTGTATCGCATTAAAGGAGGAAATATTATTATGAGAAAGAAACTTTTGGTACTTGCACTTGCAGGTTGTATGGTGCTTGCAGCAGGCTGTGGAAAGGATGAGTCTGACAAGGAGACAACTACAGCAGAGGAGACAACTACAGAGGCAGTTACAGAAGAAACTGAAGAAAAAACTGAAGAGGCTACAGAGGAAGTTACTGAGGAATCAGAGGAGGAAGATGAGGAGGATTACACTACAGGTGATGCAAGCCTTGATAATCCTTTAAATCAGGATGATATAGGTGAATCAGAGCTTTTGGTTGTAAGCTTCGGTACAAGCTTTAATGATAGCAGAAGACTTACAATCGGTGCCATCGAGGGAGCTCTTGCAGATGAGTTTACTGATTACAGTGTACGTAGAGGTTTTACAAGCCAGATTATAATCGACCATGTAAAGAGTCGTGACGGTGAGGTTATAGATAATGTAGGTGAGGCACTTGACAGAGCTGTTGCAAATGGTGTTAAGACACTTGTTGTTCAGCCTACACATCTTATGAGCGGCTATGAGTATAATGATTTGGTTGATGAGATCAGTCAGTATGCAGACGCATTTGATCAGATTAGTATAGGTGAGCCTCTTCTTACTACAGATGAGGATTTTAAGGCCGTTGCAGAGGCTATCGTTGCAGCAACAAGTGAGTATGATGACGGTAAGACTGCAATCTGCTTTATGGGACATGGTACTGAGGCTGATTCAAACGGTGTATATGCTCATATGCAGGAGATTATAGATGAGCTCGGTTATGAGAATTACTTCATAGGTACTGTTGAGGCAGAGCCAAGTCTTGAGGATTTAATTGCAGCAGTAGGCGAGGGTGAATACGAAAGAGTTGTTCTTGAGCCTCTTATGGTTGTAGCAGGTGACCATGCTAACAATGATATGGCCGGTGATGATGAGGATTCATGGAAGTCAGCCTTTGAAGCAGAGGGCTATGAGGTTGTATGTGTATTAAGAGGTCTTGGTGAATTCGAAGATATCCAGAAGCTTTATATCCAGCATGCTAAAGAGGCTATAGATAAGCTTAATTAATTATAAAAGAGGATAGAAAATCATGAAAAAGTTTTTAAGCAAGGCTGCTATTGTATCATGTTTTATAGCACTGGGATTGACAGGTTGTGGTAATAATAAGAAGGATGATACAACTGCTGTAAGCGAAACAGAAATTATAGAGGAGGCTACAATAGGGGATGCGGCAGCAGAAACCGAAGCTGATACCGAAGAGGCTACTGCTTCGGATTCTTCGGATAAGGTTGCCGATGCTTCAGAGATGACAACTATTGATGAGGTTGTTGAAGAGGGTATGGTGCCTGTATATGCAAATCAGGTTAATGACGGTGTATATGATGTTACTGTTTCTTCCAGCTCATCTATGTTTAAGATTGTAAGCTGTGAATTGACTGTTGCGGATGGTAAGATGACTGCAACCATGCATATGAGCGGTACAAGCTATCTTTATCTCTATCCGGGAACAGGATTGGAAGCGGTAGATGCAGATGAAGAGGATTACATTCCATTTGATGAAGCGGAGGACGGTTCACACAGCTTTGAATTCCCTGTAGAAGCTTTAGATGAGGGTATACCTTGTGCTGCATACAGTAAGAATAAGGAAAAATGGTACGACAGAACTATACTTTTCCGTGTGGATTCACTTCCTGTAAATGCCTTTAAGGAAGGTGTATTTACAACAGTTGATTCTCTTGGACTTTCAGACGGAACTTATTCTGTAGAGGTAAGTCTTGCAGGCGGTTCAGGTAAGGCAAGTGTTGATTCGCCGGCTGACATTAAGGTGGAAAACGGAGAATGTATCGCAACTATCGTATGGAGCAGTCCGAATTATGATTATATGGTTGTAAACGGCGAGAAATATCTGCCTGTTAATACAGAGGGTAATTCTGTATTTGAGATACCTGTAAGCATATTTGATAAGAACATGAAGGTTATAGCAGATACAACTGCTATGAGTGAGCCTCATGAGATAGAATATACACTTTATTTTGATTCATCAACAATTAAGTAATTTTAGGATTTTGATTTATTAAATATATAATAATAAAATTAAATATACAAATTATGATGAAGTGATAGTGATTTTAGAAAAAATTAATACTAATAGATAACAGTTATAGGATAATAGTAATGATTAATTATAATAAAAAAAGTATTAATTTAATACTATGTATATTGATGATTATTTCGTTTATGTTGACAGGCTGTGGAGTGAATAAAAAAACTAATAACGAAGTAAGCAGTAACACAGATGCAATTAATGAAGAAGCCCCTTTGATAGAGGGGCTTCATTTTAAAGAAATTGTTCCGCTTGATTATGCGGATTGTTTTACAATTTACAGATACGAGGAAGGTTATTCTCTTATCAGTGTAAGTGACGGAAGAAATTATCTTCTTGTGCCGGAGGGTAAGGAGGTGCCTGAGGGTGCCAAGGATTATTATATAATTAAAAAGCCTGTTTCAGATATATATCTTGCTTCAACCTCAACCATGGCATTATTTAACGCTATGGATGCGCTTGATATGGTAGGAACTACATCGCTTAATGCTGATGACTGGCATATAGATGCCGTAAAGGAAGCTATGGAGGAAGAAAGGATTGTCTTTGCAGGTAAATATTCGGAGCCTGATTATGAGTATCTGATGGATGAGGGATGTGAACTTGCAATTGAAAATACAATGATATTGCATAGCCCCGAAGTGCAGGAAAAATTGGAAGAGCTTGGGATTACGGTTTTCATTGATGCCTCAAGCTATGAGGCTCATCCTCTTGGGAGAAGTGAATGGATTAAGGCATATGCAGAGATAACAGACAGACAGGACGAGGCAGATGCATTTTTTGCAGAACAGAAAAAATATGTTGAGGAGCTTTCGAATTATGAAAGCACAGGAAAGACTGTCGCATATTTTTATATAAATGAATCCGGCTCTGTAGTGGTGCGAAAGACCTCTGACTACATACCAAAGATGATTGAGGTAGCAGGCGGAGATTACATATTTGATGACCTTGGAGCTGATGATGAAAAGGTATCTTCAAGTACGAATATTACCATGGAAGAGTTTTATAATACTGCGAAGGATGTTGACTATCTCATATATAATGCCACCATTGATAATCCACTTCACAGTATAGATGAATTAATAGATAAAAATGCGCTTTTTGCAGAGTTTAAAGCAGTTAAAAATGACAATGTATGGTGTACGGAAAAGAATATGTTTCAGGCTACGGATGTTATAGGAAATATAATCGGAGATTTCCATACTGTTTTTACCGACGAAAATGCTGAAACGCTTGAATTTCTCTACAGGATACATTGAGTTTCTCAATTTGATTTACACAGTGATAAAGTATATAATATGTTTGATTATTATATACAATTTGGAGAAAAAAAGACATGAAAAAAAAGAGAGATTTGAATGATATTGAGATTAATAATTCAGGCAACAGAATGAGATATACCTTATTCTTTTTTTTCATGTTTGTTTTGTTTGTTGTTATTACTATTTTGAATATTAATATTGGTTCGGTTGATATTTCTGTACCGGAGATTTTTAAGATTATTTTTTTGAGAGAGGGAGAGAAGGGTTATTATAATATTATCTGGCATATAAGGCTGCCGAGGATTTGTATGGCTGCGATTTTAGGAGGAGCACTTTCTCTGTCGGGACTTTTGCTTCAGATTTTTTTCAATAATCCTATTGCGGGACCATATATACTCGGTATTTCTTCAGGTGCCAAGATGGTGGTTGCGCTTACCCTTGTTTTCTTTCTTGAGAGATTCGGAAGAGTTTCATCCATTTCTCTTGTAATTGCGGCATTTTCCGGTTCTATGCTTTCGATAGCATTTATTCTTGTTTTATCCAGATACATTAAGTCTATGTCGGTTCTTATAATCGGCGGTATAATGATTAATTACATCTGCTCGGCCATTACGGATTTTATCATAACCTTTGCAAGCGATTCGGATATTATCAATCTTCATGGCTGGTCACTCGGAAGCTTTTCGGCTTCTAACTGGCGAGATGTTTTTATTGCATTTATTATAGTAACGATTACGTCGATTATCATTTTTATACTTGCAAAGCCGATAAGTGCATTTTTACTTGGAGAGGCTTATGCAAAAAGTGTAGGTGTAAATATAAGGGTGTTCAGGGTTGTGCTTATTCTTTTGTCGAGCGTTCTTTCGGCATGTGTAACAGCCTTTGCCGGATCTATATCATTTGTCGGTATTGCGGTGCCTCATCTTATTAAAAGAGGGCTTCGTACATCCAAGCCGATAATTGTTATACCGGCTTGCTTTATAGGGGGAAGTATATTCTGTATGGTATGTGACCTTATAGCTAGGACTGCATTTTCACCGACGGAGCTTAATATAAGCACTGTTACTGCAGTATTTGGTGCACCGATAGTTATTGCGATGCTGATTAAGGGCAGTAAGAGGGAGTAGGAAATGGATTATTATTTAAAGACAGCGAAGCTTTCAGTCGGATATAACGGCAAGCCGATTGTAAAGGATATAGAGTTTGGTGTAAGCAAGGGTGAGATTCTTACTCTTATAGGTCCTAACGGCTCGGGAAAGTCTACAATTTTGAAAAGTATAACCAGACAGCTTGAGGTGGTTTCCGGCACAGTTTTTATCGGTAAAAATGATTTAAAGGATATTAACTATAAGGATATGGCGAAAAAGGTTTCCGTACTTTTGACGGAGCGGGTGAGACCGGAGCTTCTTACATGCTATGACGTTGTGGCGCTTGGAAGATATCCTTACACAGGAAAAATGGGAATCTTAAGCAAAGAGGATGAGAAAGAAATTTTTGAGTCTATGGAGATGGTCGGAATACTTTCGCTTAAGGACAGGGATTTTCAAAAGCTGAGTGACGGACAAAAGCAGCGCGTTCTTCTTGCAAGGGCTATATGTCAAAAGCCCGAGGTGCTGGTTTTGGATGAGCCTACCTCATACCTTGATATAAAGTATAAGATAGAGCTTTTGGAGGTTTTAAAGAGGATGGCAAAAACTGAAAAGGTGGCTGTTATCTTATCCCTTCACGAGATAGAACTGGCGGGCAAAATATCTGACAAGGTGCTTTGTGTAAAGGGCGAAAATATCTCCTGCTACGGTACACCTAAAGAGGTGTTTAAGAAGAGTATAATTATGGATTTATTTGATATAGATGAGGATGCATTTAAGATGTATTTTTCAAAGGTGGATTTTTATGGCTAAGGTTATTATGGTTCAGGGAACCATGTCAAATGTGGGAAAAAGCTTAATAGTGGCAGGACTTTGCAGAATATTTAAGCAGGATGGTTATAAGGTGTGTCCGTTCAAGTCGCAAAATATGGCGCTTAATTCATATATAACTGCCGATGGTCTTGAGATGGGACGCGCACAGGTTATGCAGGCGGAGGCAGCAGGAATTGCGCCTGATGTGGCTATGAATCCCATACTTCTTAAGCCTACAAGTGATGTAGGTTCTCAGGTTATTGTAAATGGTGAAGTAATAGGCAATATGAAAGCCAGAGAGTATTTTGAGTATAAGAAAAAATTAGTGCCAGAAATTTTGAAGGCATATGAAAAGCTTGATAAGGAGTATGACATTATCGTAATCGAGGGTGCGGGAAGTCCGGCAGAGATTAACCTTAAGGAAAATGATATCGTAAATATGGGTATGGCAAAGCTTGCAGATGCTCCGGTTATCCTTGTGGGTGATATAGACAGGGGCGGTGTATTTGCGCAGCTTCTTGGTACGCTTATGCTTTTAGAAGAGGATGAGAAGGCACGAGTTAAGGGCCTTGTTATAAATAAGTTCCGTGGTGATAAGACAATACTTGATCCGGGTATAAAGATGCTCGAGGAAAAAGGTAATGTTGATGTTGTCGGAGTAGTGCCGTATATGAACTTTAATCTTGATGACGAGGACAGCCTGACGGAACGGTTTGAAAGACAAAATCACGGTTTGATTGATATAGCTGTTATCAGACTTCCTCATATATCTAATTTTACGGATTTTAATGTGTTTGAACAGACAGACATAATTAATCTTCGCTATGTAAATGATGTAAATTCACTTGGTAATCCTGATATGATAATTCTTCCCGGAAGTAAGAATACAATTGGGGATATGAGGTGGCTAAGAGAAAGCGGATTCGAAGCTAAGATTAAGAAGTTGGCAAGTGAAGAAAAAAATTATATGGATCCGGCAGGTATAGATGGTAATAAAGAGTATGAAGAAGGATCATATTCATCTACACCGGTTTTTGGAATCTGTGGCGGTTATCAGATGCTTGGCTATATGATTTACGACGAGGAAGGAAATGAAGAAGGCGGATGCATAGAAGGTATGGGATTTCTTCCTATAGATACGCATATCTGCGAAGAAAAAACACGTAAGCAGATAAGCGGAAGGATAGGAAAGCTGACAGGTGTATTTGAAGCATTATCAGAAAAAGAATTTGAAGGCTACGAGATACATATGGGCGTTTCGTATAGTGCAGATAATATGGACACTATAGATAATACATACAGCCCTATGGTTCAAAAGGAAAATGTTTACGGAACTTATGTACATGGAATATTTGATAAAGGTGATATAGCAGAAACAATCATAAAGGCATTGGCAGAAAGAAAAAATGTAAATCTTGCAAATATTGATATAAAGAGCTATAAGGATATTAAGGAAGCGGAATATGACAAGCTTGCAGATACCTTAAGAGAGTTTATGGATATGGATAAGGTTTATGAGATTATGTCCGTATAAACCCTTCATCAGATTTTGGCATATCGTCAGAAACATATCTTTCAACCTTCATATGTAAATCATATTTTTCACGCAGCTTTGATATCGTCTGCATCATAGGTGAGGCATGGTGTGCATCAATGGCTTCCTGACTCTCCCAGGCATCAATCAACAAAACTGTCTCCGGATCATTTATATAATAATTTACAAAACAGGGTATGAATGCGTTTGTTATTAATGATAAGGTATAATTTGTTATAATACTGATATAGTTAAATGTTGTATAATTTGTTATAATACTATTGTAGTTTATTGATGTAATATATGAAAGGGGATTGTTATGAAAAGTAAGAAAAATATTTGTCTGAGGAAACAAATAGTGGCTTATCTGATGATTATTTCACTTTTATGCTTATGTTGCGGTTGTGCTAAGGATAAAAATGAAAAGGAATCAGCAAAGACGAATGATACTGAACAAAGTGAAGAAATAGTTATGGCAGATATTGAGACTGAAGAAAAGACAACAGAGGATACTACTGAAGAAGTTGTAGAGGTTCAATATCCGCGAGAGGGTGAGCCTGAGGATGTAGAGATATATGAGATTTATATTGATGGGCTGATATATAAGATGCCGCTTACCTTAAACACCTTGCCTGAGGGATGGGTGTTGGAAGGAGACGATGAGAGTATAAATGATATTTTAATGGATCCTATGATAATTATCCAAAGATATGCTTCAAAGACGGTATAGCAATTGATGCCTCAAAAGAGGAAATAATAACCACAGTATTATAAGAGGCAGGGATATAGAAATTTTTTGTATTTGTGCGACCAAAACAACATCGCGTTGTAATTTCGGTCGCATTATGGGAAAATTCCAATAAAACCGGGCTTGATTATTGATTCTTGTGAGGAAATCAGAACGATAAATGAAAAAGCATTTTATTATCCTGTTTTTAGATTGGGCGAATGATATGAATTAAAAAGTGACAAGGTGCCAAGCACCTTGTCATTTTTTCTTACATACTGTACAACTTATTTATATATGTTTTTTTGACCTAAGATAAATCATTCCCATAACCGAGCCAAGTAATAACAAAAGCATTGGAACAATCGGTGAACTATCACCTGTTGTTGGTGATTTCGCTGATTGTTTAGCAGGAGTCGTATCTTTTGCTGTTACCGTTGCAGGAGTAGATGTTGTAGTAGTGGTTGTTGTTTCAGTTGTTGTGGCAGTGGTTTCGGTCGTAGTTGTATCAGTTTCTTTTGTACCTTCCTTCCAAGATATAAGGAAAGGTGAAAGTCCGGTAACTGTTATGTATATTCCGTCAGCTTTTTTGTTGATCTGATAGCCTGAAAATGTCTCTGTCTGACCGGCAGTGTGTCTGTTCACGGATTCACCAAACATATGGACTATAACAAAATCATAAGTGCTGTCTGTACCCTCAGGATAGTCAAACTTTACTGTTAATCCGTTTGCAGGAAAGTTATCAGGTGTTGCGTCTATCCAAGTAGCACCGTTATCGGTACTAATCTGAAGCTTAACCTCATAGGTTGCGGAATTCTTTGAATCAAAGCCTTTATCTGATGCCACGAGTCTTAATTGCTTTTCGACCGCATCAACGGTTGTATATCCGGCAGCCTTTATTCCGTCTGATATATCATCTGCAGAGAATTCTTCAACCTTTGCTGCTGTTTTTACTTCAGCCTCATCTGTAGGTTTTTCTTTCCACTTTGCCGTAACAGTAATGTCACCGGTTACTGTAATTGATTCACCTACAGCTCCCTTATCCCAACTATCAAAGGTCTTTCCATTAGGTGCGGTAAATCCGCATGCAGGAAGAATAAATGCATCTCCTTCATATACCTTTACCGGATCCATAACGCCTGTTCCGCCGTTTGCCTCAAAGGTTACGGTGAAGGAGGGCTTTTCTTCCCAAACTGCATATAAAATAGTGCTTTTTCCATCGGAATTCATCCATTGGGAAGGTGTTTTGCCCTTAATTATTTCCGGATTGTCAGGGTCGGCACACCAGCCAAGGAAATTAAATCCGTTTCTTATAGGAACCTTTGAATATAAATCAAAGGTACAATTGGATTTTCGCTCTTCGCCGGGGATTAGTGAGTAATATGATGTACCTTTACCATCAATGGTTCCGCCTTGGGCATGAAGTTCCAAAGTGTAGCCTGAAGCATAATATGGCAGATAGAAGAGGTCAGCGCTTATTGATGAGGTAATACCGTTTTTCTTAATATAATCGCCTATATTTACGGTAAACGTAATCCTATCATCGTAATCTTGCCTGTATTCATTTCCGTAGAAGTTATTAAATATGCTATTGTTTGTAGGATCAGCAGATGTATCATTAACAAAATAAAAATTAGCAAAATATCCTTGGCTCAAATAAGGCTTAGGGAAAGTATATGTATGGGTGCTGTTATCAATATAAAACTTGGTTGACACAGTTATACCGTCAGGAAAAACCAAGGCATCCGGATTGTTAACTAAAACATTATTTCCATCTCTTTGATCAACATAATTGATAAATCCTATATCGTAGGAGTTTTCCAAAAAAGTAATCGTATCAACCGATTTAATGTAAAAATGTGCTTGGAAATTTGCACTACCGCTACAATCTGAGGTGGGATAACCATTGGAATTAGGCCGGGCAGTGTCATGTTCATCACCATAACCTGTTTTAATGACGATAGGAAAACCGGTATCGTTTCTGTAAAGACTATCGTAATTGTAAAAACCGTTTCCGTCATTTGATTTTACAGGACTATATAATTCACCTTTTCGTTCACGATCTTTCCAAGGGACATATATTGTGTTTCTATTGACTACTGTAAGATGCGTTGCTTTTGTTTTATTACTCTCATAAAGATAATCTTTAACTTGATTATCATCACTGAATTGGATTATCGTACAATTAAAAGTTGATGGTTTTGAGTGATCAACATCATCAGTTGCAAGCGTAGCAGATGGTACAATTGCTATAGTTTCTCCCGGCAAAATAAGGGCGGTTTTTCCGTATATTTTTTTCTCATCAGGAATCAGTTCACTGTCGGGACCAATATAATAATCAGCATTTGCTGCTTCTCTTTGTACTGCTTCAAACCACTGGTCAAATGGTATTTCATCATCGCTATCATTAAGTATTTCTTCGCTTTCGATAATCACTTCATTATCCGAATTATCAATCGGAGCAGGGGTGATTTCTTCAACCGATCGCACATCAGTGGTTTCTCCATTAGGCTGCTCGTTTGTTATTTCTTCGGCTTCTTCAACGGTTTTGCCTTCAACTTCCGCTTCGCCGATTATTCCCTCATCCGAAGTATCATTTACTGCGGTTCCTTCCGGTAAAGTAGAATCTTCCTCAGCATATACACCTATATTGCCATAGGATGACATAGTAAAGATGATGATAACGGATAAGAGCATAGTAAGAAATTTTTTTGTTTTTTTGTCCTTTCTCATAATATCTCCTTTCTTATCTTTGCTTTTTCCTGATTTTCCTCTGATTTTGATGGATGTTTTTTTGATATAAAATCAGGTTTTGCACAAAACAAATTAATAGAAAATTTATTGTTATGCATAATTACATAAGAATAACTTACTATAGCAAATTATAAAAAACTACTACACTTAACTTCTTTCTTTTATAACAGAATAAAAAAAGAGTGTAGTTTTAGGATTGGGGTTGGCGAGAATAGAAGAAATGTCACTTTTTTTGAATCGAATATGAGAATATTAAATATATACATAAAATGAAGTATATATTATAATAATATTCGATGTATAAAGGATAAGTTGGGATATGAACGTGAAAGATAATAAAACAAAAAATATAATAGTAATCTGCCTGATAATCGGGCTTTCTTTTTTCTGGACAGGCTCTGGATATATCACATGGATGTATCATATGATGAATTATCATCCTTTGGCAAAGATTGATATGTATTCTGAGGTGACAGGATATTTGTTTCAATGCTTGGGCTTGATTATCTTTACTATGGTGGTTAAAAAGAATAAAACCATTATCACAAAAAATCAACCATTTATCATAACATCTTTTATTGATCTTTTTATGATTGCGTGTGCTGTTATGGTGCCTGACGGTTCATTAAGTTTAATGTTCGGATATATAATGAATGTCTTTCATGGTCTGGTAGCAGGCTTTTATCTTACAAGGCTTGTTACATATGTTTCACAGCAAAACAGAGGAGTGGCTTTTGGTTTAGGCTATGGCTTAGGAAGCATCGGTTCATATGTTATTTCGATTTTTGATAACGGTAATTTTATAATGAGCAGATATTCACTTTTGGTTTATTTGGCTGCGGTTTTGATTACTTCGGCTTTGATATGCGTTAAGCGTTTTGATACAGACGCGGTTATTGAAAATGAAGATAATGAGCATATGAAAAAAACGGATATGTCCTTTGCGCTTGATTATAAGATTCTTTTATTAGCAGGATTAACCGTATTTATGCTCAGTATGGCAAAGAATTCGGGCTTTTATTTTTCGACTATTGATATGGCAGACGGTATAAGTCTTGAACTTACACGAACCTTTTATGCGTTGGGATTAATAATTGCGGGAATAGTTAATGATAAAAACCGTAAGCTTGGAGCAGTACTATGCGTATCAACGCTTGCTTTTCCTTTTGCACTGCTGGTACTTAAGAGCAGCCTTGAAAGCAGCATAGTTGTGTGGATTCTAAGCTACGGATTTTTCGGTTTCTTTTCTGTTTACAGAGTTGTCCTATTTGCTGATTTTGCCGGAAAGAAGGAAAACCTTATATGGATTGCCGGCATGGGGCTTATGGCAGGAAGGCTTGGAGATGCGGCAGGAGCATATGCAGGTATGAAGCTTATGGATAATATTTCTGTTCTTGTACTTCTTGCGGCTTTGGTATTTATGGTTACCATATTTTTATTTGTTTTACTGTTTCAGAAGATTTATACACCAATTATTGTTTCAGCAGAAGAGAGGAAAGGAATTGAGGATTTTTGCAGAAGCTTTTTGTTTTCACCACGAGAGCATGATGTGTTTAAACTGATTGACGAGGGGCTGTCAAATACGGAAATTGCAGACCGCCTTTTCATATCTGAAAATACGGTTAAATTTCATATAAAAAACATCTTAAGAAAGACCGAAAGCAAGAATCGTATAGAGTTGCTAAGTAATTATGAAAGATATAAGGCTTAGCTTATAATTAATAAAGTAAAAATGATATAAAATAACGTCGCATTAACAATTGCTAATGCGACGTTTTATTTATTAATGACGAATATTTTTTATTTTTGCTTGATCATAAATCGTAATGATATAGCAGATAAAAGCATGAGTGATACTACAAGCATTAAAGGAGTTGTATCACCTGTCTGAGGAGCCTTTGTATCGGTTTTTTGAGTCTCAGTTGTAGCTTGAGTAGTAGCTTCCGTTGTAGCCTGCGTTGTGGCTTCAGTGGTTGTAGTAGTTGCTTCTGTAGTAGTTGTCGTTTCAGTTGTGGACTCGGGAACATTCACGGTTGCTGTGGTCCAATCGCCACCTTCGTAGTCTGCAACATATACCGTATACTCGGTACCTTCTTTAAGAGTTAAGTCCTCTATCTTGCCGCTAAATTCACCGCTTACTGTTCCGAAGGATTCCATTTTGAGTATATTATCTTCAGCATCTCTTACCTGAACCATAACCGCAAGGGCTTTGGTTGTACCGCTTACTGTAACGGTAGTCTTGGTTGCCTCAGCGCTGCTTATTGTAACTGTCTCGTTCTTTGCATAAGCCGTTAATGAAAATGTAAGGATACAAATCATTATTAATATTAAAGATAATTTGTTTTTATTTTTTCTCATACTCATTTACCTCGCAAACCATTTTATATGTCCGTCCCAATGCACGCCTGCGCCTGCACCTATCTGGGTTCCGCCATATGTTTTATCATCGTCGTAGCCTGCATTGATTACGGTCGCACTGAAACCGCCGGTATTTCCGAACTTGTTCTTATATAACTGACTTGCTATAGGACCGTTCGAATCATGAGCAGGAGCAAATCCTATTATAAATGAGGTGGTTGCTACACCGTCGTCGGTTGCGGGCGCATATCCGTTAAAATTACGTTCTTTATTAACGCTGCTTATAATCTCGCAGTTGCCGTCATCATATATTATATTAAGATACACGTTATTTCCGCCTGATAAGGTATTATCATTGGTAGGATGATAGTAGGTTGCATAAACCAATATCTGTTCGTCTTTTCCTTCATAGTCACAATCAAACGAACATTCCGAACCGTTACAATCGCAACGTATAGCCTGATTGCCGACATCCATAAGGTAAATATACTGTATTACAAGTCCGATACGATTTATAATAAACTCTCTTTCTTCTCCGTCTGAGTAGGTTATTATTAAAGGCACGCTGTCATAGAAGTTTGAACCAAAGGTTATTTTAATCTTATCAGTATTTGATTTATCTATGTTTACACCGTCCTTCAAAGATGCATCTTTAAGTGTAACATCTTTAATACCGCTGCCTGCCAAATCAAGATTTGCATTAAGCGGTTCAATATATACGGTCGCGTCGCCTATGTAGACATATGCCGTAGCTCCCTCGCCGGCTGCCCACACATTATCTATAGGATTGCTTTCCGAGCCGCCAAGTCGGTCATATTCCTTTGTTTCTCCTTCACCGTTAAGTATTAAGTATTTATTGTTGGCATCAAGGATTCGTAATTTGCTTGCGGCAGGTCCTATTTGAAGGTCAAGGCAGACATTTTTGTAAGCCTGACGCTGTTCATCGGTATCATAAGGGTCATATAAAGGCATGTTCTCATCATAATAAAACTCAGCCATGCAGTAAAGCTCAGCAGAATATATTTCGTCAGTATTAAGTGTCTGAGTTAAGGTTCCGTTTCCGCCTATTACAATATTTGTAATTTGATTACTCGTTATAAGCATGGCGATATTTCTGTCATCATTTGAAAACGATACTTCGTCTATTCCCTTAACACGTGAATAATAGGTTGTTCCCTTACCCGTTTCAAAGTCAAAGTCCGTGCATATAATTAGCTCGTCCGGACTTTCAAGGTGAATTACCGGAATATCCATAACAACAGGTTCGCCTGTTTCGTCATATCCTAAATTAAGAGTATAAATATTTACGGTTCTCTGCCCCTCAGTGCCATCATTATTATGTACCGTTATAGGAGTACCCGTCTCTTTAAAAGCGATCCTTCCTTTAAGTTCATTAACAAGTTCTTTGATGTTTACGTAATTTGAACGCCCGTGTTCATCAGATTGAGGAATATCGAAGCTTCCATACATTTCCACATTAAAGAACTGCATATAAAGCTCAAGGGCAAGTGCATATTTTTCGGCGTCATTAGCGTTTGCAAATGGTGTGCCGCCTACAGTTGTGGTGCTGCCATTAACACTATATGCATATATTCTGCTGTTTATGGCACCTTCAATCTCTCTTTTTCCTTCCTGTGGATAGGTCATGGCAAGGCGGATACAGTGAGGCTCAGCATCAAAATTGTTTACATCATTATAGGTTACGGTAAGAGTGGTAGCATCCTCGGATAATGTTGCTTCGTGTTCATCATTTGGAAGCTGTACAACACCTTCCTCCCCCGGCTCCCAACCCATATCCGGTGCCAAATCGGCATATGCGATGATTTTGGTGGCATTTCCTGCCTTTATAGGCGTATCCTTTGTTGTAATTTTAAATGTTACCGAGTTGTTCCATGGGTCAGGTATATTTTCTATGTCAAAATCAAGAAAAGCATTATCTTCATGTCCTTCGGAGATGGTAACAAAGCCGTCTGCGTCAAGATTAGCTCTGGCGTCATCTGCAAATGCATTATACCAGGTTCCGTTATCATAGCTGTATTCGATTTTGTAGCTTAGGTAGTGTGCTCCGTTTTCCGTATCAACTATCAGTCCGTCCGCTCCGAAATTAAAATGATTCGGATCAGGTTGTACGATAGTCCACTTGTTATCGGTATAGATAAATTCCGTCCAGAATATATCGTCATTGTTGAAAACACTTCCGTCGCTGTCATATAAAGTAACGCCCTGAGGAATATTTGCCGCAGAAGTCAGCATAATTCGTGCTCCTTCTTCGGCGTTTATGGTTGCGGTGAGTCTGCCGTTATCATTAAATATATTAAGTAACGAATCAGAAGCGAGACTAACCGTTCCTGCAGAAAAATCGACATCTATTATAGTTAATCGATAATTGGAAGGAACCGTTACGCTTGTTATGCCCGTGTATTCTGCAGATTTTTCAGGGTCAATGAGAATTTCGTATGCGCCTTCCTCATTTAAAGTATAATCCTCAGCAGTTATAGTCGGACCTGCGGCAAATGCAAGTATGTCTTCATCCTCAATCATGTCCTCTGCTTCGGTATTAACCGTTTCCTGCGTTCGGGTTTCTTCGGTGACGCTTTCGTTTGCCAAATCGTTTTCGGTATCAATCGCCTCAATTTCGATATCAGCGTCCGAATCGGTTGCAATATTTTCATCGGCATAAACCTTTATCGACTGTCCCGGCATTATGAAAAATAACATAATGACGGCAAGAAGCAGTGCCGTTATTCTTTTTCTTTGGCGTTTTCTTTTACCTCTCATAAAAATTATTCGTCTCCTTTTCTTTTTGTTTTTTATTATGTCTCGTAATATAATTTGTCCATCTTCAATATTAATATATATAAACATGCTTGTACATTAATAGTTATGGGGTAGGTGTTTATTTTTCGGGGGGTAGTTTTATTGGGTAGGTATTGCTTTTAACCCTTGAAAAATATACAATAATCACAAATTAGTAATATATATTATATGTTGGAAGTATGTTAGGAGATTAGATATGGGTAAAAGTACTAAATACACATTTGTCTTAATACTTTTGATTGGATTATTATATGGTTATGCAGGAACCGGATATTTAACGTGGCTTTATAGAATTTCCGATGTGTTTTCGATAAAGCTTATAGATGTCTTTGGCAATATAATTGATTATACCTTTCAGGCTGCCGGTATTCTGGTTGCAACCTTTCTTTTGAAATCATATTTTAATAAGAATCATATTATTTTTTATACAGCTACTGTTTTTGAAGTCGTTTTTATGATACTTGCGATATTAACATCAGGTTCTTATGCAACACTTATATTTGCAATAGGTATGGACTTTTGTTTTGGAATCCTTTTTGCAAGTGCATTTTCCCTTATATCGGGATTTCCTCATAATGTGCACGGAATTGTGGTTGGTATCGGCTGGGCTATCGGAAGCATAGCATCCTTTGTTGTTTCGGTTCCTTCGGAAGGTCGATTTATAAAAAGTGAATATTCGCTTATTTTATATATTTTATTGGCATTTGTTTGTGCTATCCTTTTTAGATATGTTTTCTCATGGGAGAGGTATAAAGATGTTGAATATAATATAGTAGGTAATACAAACAAAGATAATAAGAATACTTTTCCTATTAAATGGGTTATTCAATCCGTCTTGTTGATAGTTCTTTTAGAGACTACAATTAATCTGGGATTTTTGTTTCCTCTTTCGGAGGTTGTCGGTGGAAGTATGAGCTTTGAATTAAGCAGAAGCTTTTACTCGATAGGGTTAATCGTAGCAGGATTGTTATTTGTCAAAAGCAGGCAAAATGGTATAATTCTTTGCCTGTGTGCTCTTGTCTGTCCGTTTTTATCCTTGCTCTTTGAAAACTATGCGATAGCTGATAGTGCTATATGGGCACTTAATTATATTCTTATTGGTCCGGTTATGGTTTATGCAACTATCATATTTACACATCATGTCAAATACGGATTTTTTTTGGCGGGATTTGGATTGCTTGCCAGACGAATCGGTCAGATTATCTCATATACTGTGGGAAGCCGGTTAAGAGAATATCCGCCGGTTTTGATTGTTGTTACCTTTGTATTGTTGGTTTTGGCATTTTATGCTACCTATATGTATGAAAAGAAGAACAGATTATCGGAGACTATATGGGCAAATGACTATTCAATAAAATTATTGGATAATGAACCAAAGGAAAGAAACATTATCGAGAACGATATAGAAAATGATGATGAAATAAAAAATGAAAGTGATATGCAGGAAAACAAAGAAGAAACAGATAAGGAGATAAAGCAGAATCTCTTTTGCGAAAAATATACAATTACGACAAGAGAAAAAGAAGTTATGCTCTTGGCACTTGAGGGTAATTCCAATCCGGTGATAGCGCAAAAGCTGTTCGTATCGGAAAATACCATCAAGTTCCATATGAAGAATATACTTAAGAAAACGGGTGTTCAAAACCGTGCGGAGCTAAGAATTAAATTTGAAGAGTTTTAAATAATATCACTTTATGATAAAATATAGCTGTTATTATTATCAGACATTATTTATCGGGGAGAGTATATTATATGAAAGCAATTACGACGAATAATCTGACAAAAAAATACGGGGACATAATTGGTATTGAGAATTTGAATTTGTCTGTGGATGAGGGGGATTTCTTTGGCTTTATCGGACCTAACGGTGCAGGTAAATCGACCACTATAAGAACATTGCTTGGGCTTATCGCACCTACATCCGGCGAGGCTTTCATATTTGATATGGATATAGTAAGTGACCATGATAAAATTCTTGACAGCATAGGATATCTTCCTTCTGAAATCAACTTTTACAACAAAATGACCGTTAAAGACGTTATTAAGCTTTCGGCTGATCTTCGGAAGAAGGATTGTTCCAAAAAAGCAGAGGAACTGTGCGAAAGATTAAATCTTGATACATCCAAAAAGGTGGATACGCTTTCGCTTGGTAACAGAAAGAAGGCCGGAATAATCTGTGCCATACAGCATCAGCCTAAGCTTTTGATATTGGATGAACCAACCTCGGGCCTTGATCCTCTTATGCAAAAGGAATTTTTCAAGATTCTTTCCGAAGAAAACAGTAACGGTTCAACGGTATTTTTATCCTCACATATTCTTTCGGAGGTGCAAAGCTATTGCCATACGGCTGCATTTATAAAAGACGGAAGAATTATTGTATCCGATAAGGTTGAAAAGCTTGAAGAAACCGGAGCTAAAAAAATAACATTTTCAGGTGCTTTTGACACAACTGCTCTTAAGGGTGTTTCGGATTTACAGCAAAACGAGGGAACAACAAGCTTTTTATATACGGGTGATATAAAGAAGCTTCTTAGGCTTATGTCAGAAAGTGAAATAAAAGACCTTACGATAACAGAGCCGACCTTGGAAGAGATTTTTATGAATTATTATGAAGCGTGAGGTGTAAAATGATTATTTTAAAGCATGAGTTAAAACAAAATAAGGGCGCATTTGTTATATGGACAGCAGCTATAGGCTTTTTTATTCTGGCTTGTATATTCTTATATCCTGAGATGAAAAATGAAATGGATGAGGCAACAAAGGTGTTTGCATCCATGGGTACATTTTCATCTGCCTTCGGTATGGATAAATTAAACTTCGGAACACTTATCGGTTTTTATGCCGTTGAGTGCGGAAATATACTTGGTATAGGCGGAGCATTTTTTGCTGCCATATCTGGAATAACAGCGCTTATGAAGGAAGAAAAGGAAAGGACTGCGGAGTTTTTATTTACACATCCGGTATCGAGAAAAAAGGTTATAACCGAAAAGCTTATATCCGTTTTTATTATGATTGTTATGATGAATATTATCATCCTTTGCCTTGCTGTTTTATCGATGGCTGCAATAGGAGAGAAGATTCTTTGGACAGAGATTCTTTTGTATCATTTTGCGCAGCTTATGATGCAGCTTGAAATAGCCGGAATATGCTTTGGAATCTCTGCATTTATAAGCAGTTCCGGGATAGGTATAGGAATCGGAATAACGGCTGCATTTTATTTTCTTAATCTGATTGCAAACATATCCGATAAGGCTGATTTTTTGAAGTATATTACACCTTACGGTTACACGGACGGTTCGGACATAATAAACGATAAGTCAATTAATGTTACGTACCTTTTAATCGGTATGGTATTTATGGTTGTTGGAATTGTTTTATCTTATGCGAAGTATACCAAAAAGGATTTGAAGGCATAGTTGTTGATTGATGGTTAAAAATATTAAAAATGTAGTTAAAATAATAAAAAAATGGTTGTTTTTTTTATAAAACAGTATATAATAAAATTAAGAGCAGAAATGTTCTTCTTCATCTGATGAGTCCTGTGACGGTTCTGACAGGACGGTAAAATAAAAAATGACCGAGCGATGAGTCCTGTGACGGTTCCGACAGGACGGTAAAATAAAAAATGACCGAGTGATGAAGATATTATGGAGAGGCATTTATGCCTCTCTTTTATATTGTGGGGTGTTTATATGTCGTTACCGGAAAATGATTATCAAATATTAAAATTAACAAATGATTTCTATAATGATTATCCTAATCCGCCGCATAAGGAAATATTAGAAAAAAAGCAAAGAGCATATAATTGTTTATTGTTTCAGTCACATTATGATTATTTTATTTGTATTCCATATAGAAGTGAAATTAATCATGAATATGCATATCATTTTAAATTTTCTTCCAGAGCAAGAAAACATAAATCGGGATTAGATTATTCAAAAATAATTATTATAAAAAACACAAAGTATTTAGATGAGAAAACTGCTATAATAGATAAAGATGAGTTTAAAGAAACTATTAAGTTTTTTGAAATAATAAAGAAAGAAGCATTAGAATATGTAGAAGATTATGTTGCATATGTAAAAAATGAAAAAAATACACATATTAGGGAATTTGAGAGAAGATACTCTTTTTCTACATTAAAGTATTTTCATGATGAACTGGGAATTTAGAAATATGAATAAATATTTATTTGAGGATGTTTTAACCGGAAAATATAATATTACCTTGCCTGACAGTACATATTATACTGCTGTAAAAAAATGCTGGGATAATGCAGCCAAGCCACTTGACAGTCTCGGCGTATTTGAAGATATAACGGCAAGGATGGGAAGCATATTAAAAATAGATAAATTGAATTTTGGTAAAAAAGCAATTATCGTTATGTGTGCGGATAACGGTGTAGTTGAAGAGGGTATAAGTCAGAGTGGTTCAGAGGTCACTTTAGCGGTTGCCAAGGCTATGGGAGAAAATAAATCCTCGGTATGCAGGATGGCAGCAGTTAATAATACTAAAATAATATCTGTTGATATAGGCATAAAGTCGGACGAAATAATACCCGGTGTGCTTGACAGGAAAATTGCTAAGGGTACTCGGAATTTTGTCAAAGAGCCTGCCATTACAAAAGAGGAAATGTATCGTGCCATACAGACAGGCATGGATGTTGTGGCTGATTGCAAGCGTGATGGATATGCTATAATCGGAACAGGCGAGATGGGAATCGGTAACACCACCACAAGCAGTGCTGTTGCCGCGGCACTTCTTAAATGTGATGAAAAGGAGCTTGTCGGACGCGGTGCGGGACTAAGTGATGAAGGCCTCGAAAAGAAGAAAAAAGTAATTAATGATGCTTTATATAATTATGAGCTTTTAAAGCCTGATACGGATGTACTCACCATACTACAGACGGTTGGTGGTCTCGATATAGCAGGTCTTGTGGGAGTCATAATCGGTGGAGCGGTTTATCATATACCTGTTGTTCTTGATGGTGTAATAAGTGCAGTCGCAGCACTTGCTGCAGTCAGACTTTTTCCTGAAATTAATAAATATATATTTGCTTCACATATGGGCAAGGAACCGGCTATGAAATTAATTTTTGAAGAGCTTAAACTTAAGCCGGTGATATATGGAGAGCTTGCACTTGGTGAGGGTACAGGTGCGGTTATGATGTATTCGCTGCTTGATTTGGCACTTTCACTTTATAACGAACAGACAACCTTTAAAGATATAAATATAGAGGCTTATAAGAGATTTGTATGATGATTTTGGTTTATGGCGGAAGCGGAAGCGGTAAGTCTGCATTTGCCGAAAAAAAGATAACTGAATTAAATGAAAGTGACGTTTTGCTATATTATCTTGCAACCATGCAGGCTTATGATGCTGAGGATGAGGAACGGGTAAAAAGACATCGTAAGCAAAGAGACGGAAAAGGCTTTACGACTATTGAACAGCCGAAAGATATAGGCAGCAGAGCTTTAGAACTAAAAGAAGAAAAAAGTGATGTGCTGCTTGAGTGTATGTCCAATCTGGTGGCAAATGAGATGTTTTCTGAAGAAATAAGAGACTCTTCTATATATGATAAAACAGTAAGTGAAGAAAAATCTTTTGATAAATATGATGTTGTATTTAATAAAATAAAAGATGAAATTATCAAGCTTAAGGATTCCTGTAACAATCTTATTATTGTTTCAAACAATGTATTTGAAGACGGCAGCATATATGATGATGAAACTATGAAATACATAAAGACTTTAGGAGCTATAAATGTTTTCCTTGCTGAAATATCCGATGAGGTCTGGGAAGTGGTTGCAGGTATTACGGTCAGGATAAAGTAGATTAATAATAAGCAAAATAATGAATTATATTATTGAAATTGGTAATGAAGATAATCAATAAATAAAGGATAAAGAAATGGAAATAATAAAAGCATTTTGCATAGCATTTTCAATATATTCCAAGATACCTATGCCACAGTTTGAGTGGGAGGAAAAGGATATGAGATATCACTTTATCTTTTTCCCTTTTGTGGGAGTAGTTATAGGCGGACTCTTATATCTGTGGAATTATATTTGCTTATACTTCGGTATTGGAACTCTAACTTATACCTGTATAGGTACTGCAATACCTGTTATTTTGACAGGAGGCTTTCATATAGATGGATTTATGGACACCATGGATGCATTTAAATCGTATAAAAGCAAAGAGGAAAAGCTTAAGATAATGCAGGATGCACATATCGGTGCATTTTCTGTCATTATGCTTGCAGCATGGGGACTTTGTTATATGGGTGCTTTTTCATATTTTGGTGTTAATGACTTTTTTATGGACGAGATTTTTGGAGTGTTTGCAGGTATATTTGTACTCTCGAGAATATTAAGTGCATTTTTGGCTTTGTCACTGAAAGGAGCAAAGGATGATGGAATGCTTCATACATTTTCTGACAGTACTGTTTCAAAAAAGGGTTTTGTAAAAACAATACTTTTAATTGAACTTATAATCTGTTTTGGATATATGTTTTGGTGTAATTCAATTTTAAGTATACTTGTCGCAGTAGCAGCAATGGTTTATATTATATATTATTGGTGGAAGACTAAAAAAGAGCTTGGTGGGATAACCGGAGATACTGCAGGATATTTTGTTGTGTGTCTGGAGGTTATTTTAACTATAGCAGTTGCAGTATATGGTTTTTGGCTATCTAATCTGCCGGTTGGTATTGGGTAGTAATGATCAATTATTTTTCTTTTGAAGACAGATAAGTAAGACGGTAAAGATATAAGGAGAATATAAGAATAAATGATTTTAGTTATCGGTGGTTATGCACAGGGAAAGCTTGAATACGTGAAAGAAAAATATCTGACAGGGGAAGAGGATATTTTCGATTTTGACGTAGATGATATAGCAGAGCTTAAAAGATATTCTGACGGTTCATTTTCAGACAGCCTGATTGTATTAAATAATATAAACAGTCTGATAAAAAAAGAATTGGACGATGGAAAAGATCCGGAAGAATTGTTGGAAAAAATACTCAGCAAGTTCAATAATGCTATAATAATAACTGATGAGGTAGGAAACGGAATTGTTCCTATCGATAAAAATGAAAGAATTTATAGGGAAAAAACAGGCAGGCTTCAGTGTATGCTTGCTCAAAATGCTGATGAGGTTATACGGGTAACCTGTGGGCTTGGACAAAGGATAAAATAATTTTAAATTAAAGATACCAATGTTGACAGAAATGACTGTATTAAAGAGTAATGGGGGATAGTTTAATATGGAAAATTCTGTAAAAGAAAAAATAATTTTAACTTTGATACGGCATGGAAGTACAAGACTTAATGATGAAAAAAAATATATCGGCTGGACGGATGAGGCACTATCTGAAAAAGGTATCAAAGAGATAGAGGAAAAGAAAAACATTTACGGAAAATATGATTTGATTTTCGCAAGTCCGATGTTAAGATGTAAAGAGACTGCAGATATATTATTTCCAAATCAGACCGTAAAGATAATAAATGAATGGAAGGAAATCAATTTCGGACAATTTGAGGGAAAGGATTATAAGGAACTTGCTAATAATCCTTCATACAAAGCCTGGGTCGATTCGGGCTGCAAGGGAGAGATACCTGATGGAGAGATGCTTTATTCATTTATTAACAGATCTTTGATAGGTCTTGAAAAATGTCTCGGCATATGTGAACTTTATATGGTAAAGCACAATCTGTTTGCCGGTTCGGAATTTGAAAAAAATTATCCTTTGGTCAAAGAGGAAAAAGCTTCTTCAAAGGAATTAAAAGCAGCGGCAGTTGTTCATGGAGGAACAATTATGGCTGTTTTAAGCAATCTTACAGATAAAGACTTCTTTGATTTTCAGGTAAAAAACGGGGAAGGATATATACTTGAATTTATCGAAGGAAAAATACAAGCTATACAGAGGGGAAAATGAAATATCATTTGATAGCATTTATATCAGGCTTTTTACTGGATTTGATTTTAGGTGATCCTGTTTCATGGCCGCATCCGATAAGAGTCATTGGGGCGCTTATCGGCAGACTTGATGAGAAATTAAATACAAAGGATGAAAAAAAAGCTTTAAAAAATGGAAAACTTTTGGTGCTTGCTGTTGCTTTGGTGACAGGCATCGTTACAACTTTGATACTAGTATCCGGATATATGATTAATGTCTATGTTGGATTAATTCTTGAAATTATTATGACCTACCAGATTCTTAGTATTAAATGCCTCAAGGTTGAAAGCATGAAGGTTTATAACAAGCTTAAGAATAATAATATCGAGGAAGCCAAGAAGGCTGTATCCATGATTGTGGGAAGAGATGTGGAACCGCTTGATGATAAAGGAGTAGCAAGAGCAGCTATTGAAACCGTAGCCGAAAATACTTCGGATGGATGTATAGCACCTATGATATATACAGCATTGGGTGGACCGGTTCTCGGCTTTTTATATAAGGCGATCAATACTATGGATTCTATGGTTGGATATAAGAACGAAAAATATTTGTATTTTGGAAGGTGCGCGGCAAAGCTTGATGATATTGTCAATTATATTCCATCCAGAATAAGCGCGTATTTTATGATTGCCGCAAGCTTTATATCCGGTAAGGATTATAACGGAAGAAATGCATATAGGATATATAAGAGAGACAGAAGAAAGCATGCCAGTCCCAATTCGGCTCAGACCGAAAGTGTATGTGCCGGTGCTCTCGGTATAAGACTTGCAGGGGATGCATATTATTTTGGAAAGCTTGTGAAAAAAGACTTTATAGGAGATGCAACAAGGGATGTGTCCTATGAAGATATAAAAAGAGCAAATCATTTGTTGTATGTTACAGCGTTTTTGAGTATGCTAATTATTGCGTTAATTCTTTTTTCTTTTTGTTTTAAATAAAATAAGCCTGTTCCTATGACACACCTAAATTTTATTTAAATTTATAGTATTTTTATAATCTAGAGGATTGATTTTTTTAGAAAATCCATTATAATGACACCTATAAAGATAGAAAGTGGGTGCGGCTTATGGGATTAAAAGAAAAATTAAAACAACATTGGAATAATTGGAAAGAAGAAAGAAAAAGAAAAAAGGAAGAAGAGGGATTTATCGCATATAAAGAATATTTAGAAGAAAGATTGTTGTTTCCATTATCATTTTATTTTACACATACCAGGGAAGAAATCGAAGAGGCAACCGAGGAGGAGATAAGAAAAGTAAAGGAAATACTCAGAAGAGGAGAAGAAGAAGAAAAAAATAAAGAAAAAGAAAAAGAAAAGAGAAAAAAAGAAAAAGAAAAGAGAAAAAAAGAAAAAGAAAAAAGAAAAAAAGAAAAACGAAAAAAAGATAAAGATGGTCGTAAGTGACGGCTGTCTTTTTTTGTGTATTGCTATATAGTAAAAAAAGAATTAATTTGTTATAATAGATTTTGAAGTATAAATGTAAAACTAAAGGATGAAAGCATTATGATGCATGGAGGAGACATATATTCAAATGATATAAAGGTGGATTTTTCTGTTAATGTAAATCCTATGGGAGTACCTGAATTATTTGACGGTATTTTTAATGATTTTGATTCTTACTTCGCCTTATATCCTGAATATGAATCCAAGGAACTTAGAACTAAACTGGCAGAACTTTATGATTTAAATACGGAGAATGTCCTATGTGGAAATGGTGCCTCCGAAATTTTTATGGCTATAGCGCATGCCATAAGACCTAAAACCGCATTGATTGTTGCACCGTCATTTTCCGGATATGTATGGGCGTTCGATGCCGTGGATGCAAAGCTTACATATTATGTTACAAAGGCTGAAGATAATTTTTCCGTAAAAGACGATATAGTGGATATCATTGAAAATAATACTGATATTGATATGCTTGTATTTGCAAATCCATCCAATCCTGTCGGTAATTATATTGATAACGTCTTATTAGATAAGCTGCTTGCAAAATGCGAGGAAAAGGAAATAGTCGTTTTAATTGATGAGTGCTTCATGGAACTTAGTGACTATAGTCAAAATACGAGTACTGATAAAATAAAGAGCTTTGATAATCTGCTTATTGTAAGAGCATTTACAAAAACCTTTGCTATACCGGCATTAAGACTCGGGTATATATTGGGAAGTGATTTAGAACTTATGAAAAAGATAAGAAGACAGCTTCCCGAATGGAATGTTTCCCTGCCGGCTCAAAGGGCAGGAGAAACAGTATTTTCATTAAAAGGTTATTTGGATGCTTCAAGAGAAATGATAATAAAAGAACGATTATATCTAAAGAATGAGTTGGAAGCTATGGGCATAAAGGTATTTCCTTCCAGTGCTAATTTTATCCTGATAAAGACAGATATACCGCTTTATAGTAAGCTTTTGGAAAAAGGATTTCTGATAAGGGATTGCTCGGATTTTCATGGATTAAAAAAAGGTTATTATCGTATAGCTGTTAAAACCCACGAAGAAAATGAAATTCTTATAAATACCATAAAGGAAATAATAAGATGAAAAATATCTTAATAAGTTAATAAAAGAAAATATAAGGATAATAAATATGGATAATATTGAGTACATAAAACCGGGAGAAATTGAAAAAAGAAGCTTTGAAATAATTTCGGAAGAGCTTGAAAAAAGAGGAATTGTTCTTCCAAAAGAACAGGAGCTTATAACCAAACGTGCCATACATACCAGTGCAGATTTTGATTATGCGGATACACTTTGTTATTCTGAAAACGCTGTAGAAAAAGCTCTGGAGCTTATAAAAAACGGAGCGGATATAGTAACAGATACCAATATGGGACTTTCCGGCATAAATAAAAAGGTGCTTGCAGCATTTGGTGGTGAGGCACATTGCTATATGGCAGAGGAAACGATTGCTATGGAAGCAAAAGAAAGAAACGTGACAAGAGCAACTGTAAGCATGGAAAAGGGACTTTCTCTTAAAAAACCGGTTATATTTGCAATCGGCAATGCGCCTACAGCACTAATATCACTTTATGAGCAGATGATGAACGGTAAGAGAAAGCCGGATTTTATAATAGGAGTTCCGGTTGGATTTGTTAATGTTGAAGCGGCAAAGGAACTCTTTTTGGATACTGATGTTCCGTATATAATAAACAGAGGTCGAAAGGGTGGAAGTAATATAGCGGCTGCCATATGTAATGCTCTTTTGTATATTGCAAGGGATAATCTGGAGGAGAAATGAGATACGGATTTACAACAGGAAGCTGTGCAGCGGCAGCAGCCAAGGCTGCGGCATATATGCTTTTGTTCGGAATAAAAAAAGATAAAATATCGATTGAAACTCCAAAGGGAATAATGTATGAGACTGATGTGCAGGATATAAAAATTACAAAAGACAAGGTCTCATGCGGAGTTTTAAAGGATGGGGGAGATGATCCGGATGTAACAACCGGATGCCTTGTCTGTGCGGAGGTTTCTTTAACAGAGGAAAGAAATAAGATTAATATAGATGGAGGAAAGGGTGTCGGTCGCATAACCAAGCCGGGACTGGATCAGCCTATAGGAGCAGCAGCGATTAATCATGTGCCAAGGCTGATGATTGAAAAAGAAGTAAGAGAAATATGTGATGAGGCTGATTACATTGGTGGACTTGACATCGTTATATTCGTACCGGATGGAGAAGAGACAGCGAAAAAAACCTTCAATGAAAAACTGGGAATTATCGGTGGTATATCCATAATCGGAACAAGCGGGATAGTTGAGCCTATGAGCAATCAGGCACTTCTTGATACAATTAAAACCTTTTTGAATCAAAGAAGAGAAGAAGGCTATGATTACGTGGCTGTATCTCCGGGAAATTACGGTATAGAATTTATGCAAAGGACATATGGCTATAATCTTGACCGTAGTATAAAATGCAGTAATTTTATAGGTGATACAATCGATATGGCAGCAGCTCTTGGATTTAAGGCAATGCTTTTGACCGGACATATAGGTAAGCTGATTAAGGTTTCAGGCGGTATTATGAATACACATTCAAAGGAAGCGGACTGTCGTATGGAGCTTATCGCAGCAGCCGGTATTCAAGAAGGGGTTTCAATGGAAACACTCAAAAAAGTACTTTTGCAGGTTTCCACGGAGGAAGCCTTAAGGCTCATTAAAAAAGAAAACAAATTAGATAAGGTTATGAATAATATCCTGGATAAGGTAATGTATAACCTTAATAAAAGAGCAGGAAACGGGCTTGAAACAGAATGTATAATATATTCAAATGATTTTGGAGAGCTTGCAAAAAGTGAAGGAGCAGACAGATGGTTAACTTTGTTGGTGCAGGAACAGGAGCAGTAGATTTAATTACAGTAAGAGGCATGAGACTTTTAAATGAAGCGGATGTGATTATCTATGCAGGCTCACTTGTTAATAAAGAGCTTCTTGATTATGCTAAAAAGGATTGCACGATATATGACAGTTCCAAGATGACTTTGGAAGAGGTTATAGAAGTGATTCAGGAAGCTGAAAGAGATGGAAAAATGACGGTTCGTCTTCATACAGGAGATCCAAGCTTATATGGTGCGATTCGTGAGCAGATGGATGAGCTTGAAAAGCACGGCATAGAATATAAAACCTGTCCGGGAGTCAGTGCCTGCTTTGGAGCGGCGGCATCTCTTAATCTTGAATATACACTGCCGGAGGTTTCTCAATCCCTTATAATCACGCGTATGGAAGGAAGGACTAAAGTTCCCGAAGCTGAGTCGATAGAAAGCTTTGCGGCACATAATTGTTCTATGGCCATATATCTTAGTACCGGTATGTTGGATGAGTTAAGCAGAAGACTTGTGGCAGGCGGATATAAGGAGAGTACTCCATGTGCTCTTGTTTATAAGGCTACATGGCCTGAGGAAGAATGTTATATATGCGATATCGGAACACTTTATGAGACTGCAAAAAAACATAAAATAAAAAAGACAGCGATCGTTCTTGTTGGTGATGCTATAGCACAAAAGGATTATGTTAAATCCTGTCTTTATGATAAGGATTTTTCTACGGAGTACAGAAAGGCAAAAAAATGACACTTTCGATTATTAGTTTTACTAAAAACGGATACGAATTATCATTAAAGCTTAATAATAAAATAAAAGAAAAAAACAGCGCATATAATATAAGACTTTATTATAAAAGTGAGACAATTAAAAGTGAGACTGTTAAAAATGAAATATTGTCCGCTTTAGAAGATATGCCTGAGTATGTGAAAGAAGGTCTAAATCAATGGGTCAGAACACAGTTTGCAAATAATAATGCGATTATATTTATAGGTGCCGTCGGCATAGCTGTAAGGTCTATAGCAAAATGTGTTGATAACAAGCTTTCTGATAGTCCTGTGATTGTTATAGATGAAAAAGGAGATTTTGTTATACCGATTTTATCAGGTCATGTTGGAGGTGCAAATGAGATAGCCTTGATGCTTGCGGAGCTTTTGGATGCATGCCCTGTTATAACTACTGCGACGGATAAAAATAATGCGTGGGCAGCGGATGTCTTTGCTAAAAAAAATAAGCTTAATATATTAAACAAAGACCGGATAAAGACTGTAAATGCCAAGAGTCTTGAAGGAAAAAAAATCAAGCTGATACTTCCAAAGGAAACAGAACTGGATTTAAAATTTGATGAAAATATTTTTGATATTATGCGAAAAGATATTTTGCCGGAAAATGATGAAGAAGATAAAGCGGATGAAGCAGATATGGCAGATAATGCTGATGTAATAGTGTTAAATAGGAGCAGCAAAAATATTGAAATCCTTTTGAATGATATTGAAAAGAAATATGTTAATGTTCCTCTTATTCTTTCACCAAAAGAATACATAATCGGCATAGGCTGCAAAAAAAACAAAACCGTCCTTGAAATAGAAAAGGCCATAATGGATTCACTTGATAATAATAATTTATCTGTAAACAGTATAGCTTATCTTGTATCCATAGATTTAAAAAAGGATGAGCAGGGTATTTTGGATTTTGCCGACAGAAACAGAATTGAATTTGTTACATTTAGCAGTGAGGAATTAGAATCGGTAGACGGCACATTTGAGGAATCCGAATTTGTAAAAGAAAAAACAGGTGTCGGAAATGTATGTGAAAGGGCTTCGATAAAAGCCTGCACTTACGGAGGCAGTCTGATCCGGAAGAAGACCGTATATGATGGGATAACAATTGCAATTGCTAAGAGAAACTGGATACCGGAGATAAAGATATGAAGCATACAATAAACGTAATCGGCATGGGACCGGGAGATGAAAACTTAATGACAAAAGAGGCCTTGGAGGCACTTGATAACTCGGAGCTTATAGTGGGTTATGGAGTTTATCTTAATCTCTTAGGTGACAGATTTAAGGATAAGGAATTTTATCAGACACCAATGAGGCAGGAGGAAAAAAGATGCAGATATTGCTTTGAGAAAGCAATTGAGGGTAAGAGGGTTTCTTTGATATGTAGTGGAGATGCCGGTATCTATGGTATGGCATCTCTTATGTATGAGCTTGGCAGAGAATATCCTTCGTGCGAGTTGAAAATTATACCGGGTATAACTGCTTTATGCAGTGGTGCGGCAATTTTAGGTGCACCGGTTAATCATGATTTTTGTGTAATAAGTCTATCGGATTTGCTTACACCATGGGAGAAAATCGAAAAAAGGCTTAAATTAGCAGCAGAGGCAGATTTAGTAATAGTGCTTTACAATCCTTCCAGTCATAGGCGAGCAGATTATCTAAAAAGAGCCTGTGATATAATGCTTGAAGTAATTGAGCAAAAACGCCCATGTGGATATGTTAAAAATATAGGACGTGAGGGAACAGAGATTAAGGTCTGCACACTTGGAGAATTAAGAGAAAAAAATGTCAATATGTTTACTACAGTTTTTATTGGAAATTCTACAACTGGGATAATAGACGGAAAGCTTGTGACCCAAAGGGGTTACCCTATAGAAGTTGAGGATAGGGCATAAAAGGATAGATTATAGGGTTTAATAATTAAAATGCAAAAACCGGAGATTAGTATGAGAGTTAAGGATATAAATAATATAGTTATTTTTTCGGGAACAACTGAAGGCAGAACTTTATCATTATTTTTAGCGGATAACAGGATACCACATTTTGTGAGTGTGGCGACTGATTATGGAGAAAAGCTTTGCGAAAAATCTCCTTATGTAACAGTAAAAAAAGGTCGTATGGATTTTAATGAGCTTTGTGATTTTATAGTGGATAATAAAATTGAAATAATTATTGATGCAACCCATCCATACGCAAGAGAGATAACAAAGAATATAAAGGAAGCAGCAGATAAGTATGGAATTAAGTATATGAGATATGTAAGAAGTGTAAACAAGGATGAACTTTTAAAGGGAAAAGACAGCATAAAATATTTTGAAACTGCTGATGAATGTGCCAAGGCCTTGTATGAGGTTGATGGTAATATATTTCTTACAACCGGTAGTAAGGAGCTTTCTGTTTTTTGTGAAGACGAAAGGATAAGAAAGAGACTTACAGTACGTGTACTTCCGGGGCTTGAAAGCCTGGAAATATGCGAGAAAAATGGCCTGCTTGGAAGACAGATTGTAGCTATGCAGGGACCATTTTCTTATGACATGAATTTACTTATGCTAAAACAGTTTAATATCTCCTGTATGGTCACAAAGCAAAGCGGAAGATTAGGCGGCTTTGAGGATAAATACTATGCAGCTCTTGATGCGGGAGTGAGTCTTTATATAATAGGTAGACCTGATAATGAAGAAGGAGCAAGCCTTACAGAAATATGTGATGAGCTTGGTATCAGTTGCAATGAAAGCATAGGTCAGGGTAAGAGTATGAGCATAAGACTTATAGGCTGCGGTATGGGTTCAAAGGGACAGCTTACTGATAGTGCAAGAGAATTTATAGACAGTGCAGATATAATACTTGGAGCAAAGAGGCTTATCGAACCATATCAGGCACGGATTGAGAAGAAGGCCTTTTATCTTGCTGAGGATATCATTCCGTATCTTGAAAAAATAGAAAAGTCAATTACTAACGGACAGGATGAGAGTTCGTACAGATATTTTTCAAATGATGAATTAAGAATTGCTGTGCTTTTTTCAGGAGATACCGGATTTTACAGTGGAGCATATAAGCTCTATCAGGCTTTAAGCAATGCATCAGATAAAAATATAATCAATGCAGATATAGAAATTATGCCCGGTATTTCATCTGTTTCATATCTTGCAGCATTACTTCATGAGACATGGGAGAATGCAAGTATTATAAGCCTACATGGAAGAAAAGATACAGAGGTTTGGAAGCGGGAAGTATATGAGGCTGTAAGAACAAACAATAAAACCTTTATACTTCTCTCCAATGCAGGGGATTTAAAAAATATATTTGAGGAATTGAAAGACCGCAATTTGAATAAATGTGTTATATATGCCGGTTATCAGATGTCATATGAAAATGAAGAGATAATCAGATTGACTACGGATACGAATATGGAGGATTTAAAGGAAGGTCTATATACATGCCTTATCATAAATTCCAATCCAACTAATAAAGTGACAGATACAGGGATGAATATATACCTTAAGGATGAAGAATTTAATCGCGGTAAGGTCCCGATGACAAAAGAGGAGGTCAGATGCTTAAGTATAGCAAAGCTTAAGCTAGATGAAGCTTCTGTCGTATATGATATAGGAAGCGGAACAGGGTCTATGGCAATTCAGATGGCGGCTGCATCAAAGAATAGAAAGGTATATGCGATAGAAAAAAATCCTGAAGCAATAGGTCTTATAAAGGATAACTGCAGGCATTTTGGTGTCTCAAATGTAATAGTCACAGAGGGAGAAGCACTTTCTGTAATGGACGAACTTGACGTTCCCACACATGCTTTTATTGGAGGAAACGGTGGAAGTATGAAAGATATATTAAAGAAGCTTTACGAGAAAAATCCTCATATGTCTGTCGTTATAAATGCGGTGAGCACTGAGACCATGCAGCTTTGTCTTGAAATAGAAAAGGACTACATGACGAAGGATTTTTCTATGGTTTGTGTGGGTATAACAAGATTAAATCAAGTAGGAGGTCATCATTTGATGAGGAGTGAAAATCCTATATGGATATGTTCATTTAGCTTTACATTGTAGTATAGAAAATATATAAGAATATAAATAAGAAAGATATAGCGTAAATTATGATTATACCACGTTTAATGATAGCTGCCCCCAAGAGTAACAGCGGAAAAACACTTGTAACCTGCGCTTTGCTTGGGGCACTTAAGAAAAGACAAATAAATATAGCAGCCTGCAAATGCGGACCTGATTATATCGACCCTATGTTTCACAGAACCGTACTTGGAATTGCCTCTGAGAATTTAGATACTTTTTTTACCGGAGAGGATGAGACAAAAAGATTATTTGCAGATTTTGCCAAGCCGTATGATATGGTACTTATGGAGGGAGTTATGGGTTTATATGACGGACTTGGTGGCATCCGTAGGGAAGGCTCATCATATCACCTCGCAGAAGTAACTGATACACCGATTGTACTTGTCGTTGATGTACATGGTATGGGATATTCGATGATACCATTTATATCGGGTTTTTTGGATTACGACACAAAGCATCTTATAAAGGGAGTTATTTTAAATCGCATATCAAAGGGATTTTATGAGACGATATGTCCGATGATTAAAAAGGAACTTTCGATAGAGGTATATGGTTATCTTGAGGATAAGAGTAGGCTTAAGATAGACAGCAGGCATCTGGGCTTAAAGCTTCCAAATGAGATAGAGGATATCAGGGATATACTTGATAAAAGCACAAAATATATAGAGGAAACTGTAGATGTAGAGAGGTTGATTGAACTTGCAGGTAAAGTTAAAAAGATAGATACTAAAAAAATAGTTTCAGTTAGTGATGAGACAAATAGAGTAATAATTGATACTCATATAATTGATAATCCTAAAAACCTGACTCTTGCAGTGGCAAGAGATGAAGCTTTTTGCTTTTACTATGATGCAAATATAAGAATGTTTAAAGAACGTGGTGTGAAAATCAGATATTTCTCACCGCTTCATGATGATAAGCTTCCGGAGGATATAGACGGTTTACTGTTTGGAGGCGGTTATCCTGAACTTTATGCTGATAAGCTAAGTGATAATAAATCTATGCTTGCATCAGTAAAAAAAACCATATCCTCTGGTGCTCCGTCACTCGCAGAATGCGGTGGCTTTATATATCTTCATAAGGAGTTAGAGGACGATAAGAAAAATACTTATCCCTTGGTTGGCATGATAGATGAAAAGGTTAATTATAAAGGAAGGTCAGTAAGATTTGGTTATGTAGAACTCTCGGATAAAGGCAGTAGGTTTTTATCTGAAAAATACAAAATCAAAGGTCACGAGTTTCATTATTATGACAGCTCAAATAACGGTTCGGATGTGTGTGCCGTTAAGCCTGTTACGGAAAAGTCGTGGTCTTGTTGCTATGTAAGTGATAATCATTGGTGGGGATTTCCGCATCTTTATTATCCTTCGTGCCCTGCTTTTGTAGATGAGTTCATAAAAAAGATGGAACAAAAAGGTCAAAATAATTATGAGTTTAATAACAAATGATAAAAAAGGAATATTGTATGGTATAGGTGTAGGACCCGGTGAAGCAGAGCTTATGACATTAAAGGCTGTGAGAATCATAAAGGAATGCGATATAATAATTCTGCCTGCGGAGAAAAGAGAGAACTGCCATGTATATAATATAGCCAAAGAGGGAAAGAGGAGAAGTTAAGAAAGCTTAATATATATGTTATAGCAAACTGTGGTATGGATAATGAGAAAATATGGTATTGCCTTCCGGATGAGAGTATTCCGTCAGAATATCTGACTATCGTTATTGTTAAGGCGTAGAGAAAAATAATTCACATTATATTATCTGTTTAAATTCTAATAATCACACTTGTGCCGTCGTTTTCATTTGATTTGATTATCAGTTCCCCGTTGCACATAAGCTTTAGTCTTTCTTTTATATTGGCGAGTGCAATATGGGGTTCATCTTTGTCGGTATCTGTAAAGCCCGGTCCGTTATCGCATACTTCAATTATACTGCCGCTTTCAGTTTCTCTTGTGCGTATGAGTATGTGAAGGGGTTCAAGCTCCGGATCTATACCATGCTTTACAGAGTTTTCTACTATGGGTTGAAGTGTGAGAGGTGGTATGCGAAAGTGTGTATGCGGAGTATCGTATTCCACAAAAAGCTTATCCTCAAAGCGAACACTTTCTACAGCAAGATATGCCTTTGTGTGTTCTAATTCTTCTTTAAAAGGAATCGCATTTTCTTTAACTATGGCAGTAAAATTTTTTCTGAGATAAGTATTAAAATTAAGTATAAGCGCCTGTGCCTTTTCGGGATTTTGCTCACATAGATAATATATGCTTGTTAAGGTATTATTGATAAAGTGTGGACGCATTTCCAAAACATTTATGCTCGCACGTTGTCTGGCATTTTCTTCTTTTTGCATAATATAATGTTCTATCTGGTCGGATAAGATAAAAAGAAACATAAAAATGGATGCAATCGACGTGCCGATAACTGTCAGCAAAAGACCATATAAAAACATCTGTACAAGCATGCAGACGGAAGGTAGCGTCAGATATATAATAAATGCAATAAGATGTTTTTTGGATATATATTTTCTTTTGAAAAAAAGTACAGCATAATTATAAAGTGACAAAACTACAAGCGGTACAAGCAGTAAAGGATAAAGCTTACCACGATGATAGATATTATCATCAGTTATATAGTAAATACATTTTGTAAATTGTGTGATAATCAAAATCGCAAAATAAATACTCCAGATAAGCCATGATATAAGAGGCAATAGGTTTTTCTTAGGAGAACCCCCGGCAGAATAAAGAATATAAACAGTTAAAAGAGGCAGACAGATAGAGGAAAAAAAAGACTCTCCAAGTACAGCCAATTTGGATAAAACAGAATAATTTTCACCAAATAAACAAAGTGATAGCTGTGAGATAAGGTCGGAAGCTGTATATAGAATTAAAAATGTAAAGAAAATCTTAAAATATTTCTTATGAAAACCTGAAATATAAGGTGATATAATAATCAGGGATAATCCTAAGACAGTAACTATAAATCCGCATACAGCAATGGCGAAGTTTGTTAAATCAATCCAGTTATTCATTTGTACCTCCCCATACGACAGGAAATCTCAGTCTTGTAAGCTGCTTTTTAACATCCTTTTCAGATAATGGCTTCATCAAAAAACCACAGGCACCCGTATCCCAGGCGCTAAATGAATACTCCATATATGAAGTAAGGAAAACAACATTGGTACGAGGGTTTATATCAAGAAGCCTGCGACATAAATCAAGCCCACTTACCTTTCCCAACTCTATATCTAAAAATGCAAGTGATATAGTATGTTTTTCAGCAAACCTGATAGCATCAGATGGTTTGAGAAAGCCTGTTATGGATGCAGTTGGCAAAGCCTTTTCAAGGATAGGAAGACCACCTGAAAGTATGATATGCTCATCATCAACCAATATAACATTTTTTGTGTCCTCCAGTTCATCTGTGCTGTTGATTAATGTGGTTATATCCACGTTAAGTGCCTGGGCAAGTCGTGGGAAAAGCATGGCGTCAGGTGTACGTTGTCCGTTTTCCCACCTGACTACAGTGGTTCTGTCTACAAACAGCATATCTGCTAATTGCTGTTGGGATATGTTGTTTTGCTGCCTCAGATGTTTAACTGTTTCACCAAAAGAATTGCTCATGTTATATCTCCTGTCAAGCGAAATGATATATTAGGGATACATTGTATAATTGACAATTTGTATCGCATACATACTCATTGTAACATATTTTTTTAAAATTCCGAATAAAAATTATAAAGTGTGACAAATTGTCACACTGTATTGATATTATATTTTTTTATGATAATATGTTTCGTGTAAGCAGTATTAACCATACTGTAACATAATAAAACCCTATAAGCATAATAGTCGGTGTCGATTGAGTAATACTTGGTTGGTGCCGGCTGTTTTGTGTGTTAATAAATCTTTTTAATCACTTTTTAATCATTAAATCATTTAAATATATTTTCTCAATGTTTTAAATATAAGCTCAGGTTCTACAGGCTTACTTAGATGCTCGTTCATACCGGCAGCCTAACTTTTCTTTATGTCTTCATCAAATGCATTTGCAGTAAGAGCAATGATTGGTATGGTGGCTGCATCAGGAAGTATACCCCATAGTATATCAGTTATATAATAAGCAAGTATTCCATACAAAAGCTGGCGATAAACATTGTATGCCGTCACATTGGAATAATCATACTTTTTCCATAGAATGTCTCTGTTATTGATTATAATAATAACAGTTGCCGAAATACCTATTATAGAATATGTCATGAAGCCACCTTATAAATCACCTCAAACATCTAAAATGTTTTTGGAAAACCTCTTTATAAATGAAAAAATTGACGATATCCAAATTTATTATATCATATATTTTCTTAAAAGTAGCATACCGGATAATTGTATAATTGCATATATAAAAAAGAATATAAAAAATCAAAGGACTGTGTAACTACCTTAAAAGATGGTTGCATGGCCCTTGTTTTGATGGTTGCATGGCCCTTTGTTTTTATTGATATTTCAGCCATTTTGTGTTAGAGTTTAGGAAAGCGTAAATAATGATTTTAGTGCTTTCATGAGGAGGTGTATATCGTGAAAAAGATTGGAATAGGATATGAGGATTACAAAAGATTCATAGATGATGATATGTATTACGTTGATAAGACAATGCTCATTTATGACGTTATAGAA